>NZ_CAXLML010000077.1:0-25845 GCF_964187505.1 Candidatus Chordibacter forsetii | reverse complement strand
TCGCTTCGAACAAGCCCTGTCCTTAAATCCAGATAATTTGTTGGCCAAAGAAGTTGCGGAAGCCCATTACTTGGCTCGAGATTTTGATTCTGCAATTGATCGCTACGCTCAGTACCTTTCCTCACAACCCGATGACCCTCCCGCTCAGCTTCGTTACGCACGAATGCTTGCCGATCGAGCTAGAGCAACTGAGGCCTTGAATGCATTTGCCAAGGCGAGTGCAAACGCCAGTGCTGATGATTGTTTGATTATGGGTAATTTATTTCTGCAAAAAAACCTGCTATCTCAAGCCAAACACTGGTATGGAGAATCTTCCCGTCGAACCGAATCCTCTCCCACGGAACCCTTGTTAGGTTTACTCAGGGTGGCCAAAGCTGAAAATAATGAAGGGGATGCTGAGACTATTATTCTGGCATTGGAGAAATCGGCCTCTGGTGTATTAGAGAGTACAAACCTATCAAACTTCGCGGCCAATCTTTTGAGGAAAAGAAGACTTGCGGATTTTATCGCCCGGGGAATGGATGCTCGGGGAAAATCTGTTACCGAACTCGCCTCTTCTTTGCTGGCAGGATCCACCCCTTTATTTAGGAAGGAATCAATCGTGACAAGTCAGTCGAAACTGCCCCCCCCCCGCAATCCTGATGCCTCTTTGTCCGCCTTGCGCACAATATCGGATGACGAACCAATCCAATCAACCCCTGTTGAAGAGACGATAGATCCGCCAAAGGCACAAGCTATGAGCTTAGCTGATGCATTTGCTGCGCCTGTCGGTCAAACCGGCAATGCTTCAGGAGCTACAGACTCTTCACTTAATAAAGGACAAGATGCCTATTTAGAAGGTGGTTACACTAGCGCCCTTCTCCATGCCCGTGATGCCCTTAAGAAAAACCCTGAAGATGCAGCAGCTTGGCGCCTATGTTCCCAAGCACACTTTCAATTGGGAGAAACCAACGAAGCAGAAATGACAATTCTTGAAGCCATTCGTCACCAACCGTTTGACCTGGATATGCGTATGGACTATTTACGAATCGCCCGTGAAACACTGCCCAGCAAGAGATACCTGCAAGAGCTTGAAAAGGTGCGGGATCTATTTCCTGAATCCACAGAGATTCTTTGGGAACTTGCTCGTCGTTATCAAATGGTTGAAAACATGCCTGTAACTGCAGCTATTCTTTATCGAAAAATTATCCAAATTGCCCCGGTCAGCAGTGCGATTGCCGGCCAAGCCGAAATCGAACTGATCAAGCTAAAGGACCTCTAAACCTAAAGATGATTGGCTGTCCTCACCCTACCCCGTAATTCTTAATGCCCCGACTTGCCGATGGTTTCGTAAATGAACTCAAGGGACGGATCGATCTCTACGATGTAATCAGTCCCTATGTTCAACTTAAAAAAAGTGGAGCAAGCTGGGTTGGACTTAGTCCGTTCAGCCAGGAAAAATCACCATCCTTTTATGTTCACCCGGATAAAGGTTTTTTTAAATGTTTTAGTTCTGGAGAAGGGGGTGATGCGATTTCCTTCGTTCAAAAAATTGAAAACCTTGAATTTCCAGAGGCATTAGAATTGCTCGCTCAACGCTTCCAAATCCCATTGCGTTATGCAGAAGATTCCGGAAGTTCAGGCAAACCCACTGTTTCCCGTTCCTTGCGTGCGGATTTATACGAATTGCACAAATATACCACCGATTGGTTTCATCAAAGATTATTGGATGAAAATGAGGATGCTGCAAGTGTTAGGAAATATTGGATTGAAGAAAGAGGCTTTTCTATGGAAACAGCCAATGAGTTTGGTATTGGTTATGCTCCGACTGACCCCTATGCCCTTGGTAAATTTTTATCTGCTAAAAAATTCTCCACTTCCACGCTTTTAAAATCTGGCTTATTTCGAGATGGGAAGGGAAAAGGCATTGGTCCCGGAGTTTTTTGTGGAAGATTAATGATCCCAATCAGCGATAAAATTGGGCGTATTTGTGCTTTTACTGCTCGTAAACTTTCACAAACACCTGAATGGGGGGATCGTAAATCTCCCAAATATGTAAATTCTCCTGAAACTCCCATCTTTGAAAAGGGTAATCTTTTGTTCAATCTCCACTTAGCCAACAAAGAAATATCTGAAGACAAAGAATTTATCATGGTTGAGGGGCAATTGGATGCCATACGTTGTTGGACTATGGGCTTTCGCACCGTAGTTGCACCACAGGGAACAGCCTTTAAAGATAGTCAGGCGTTACTTCTTTCCCGTTCCCGTCCCAAAGGTGTAGTTTGTCTATTAGATGGTGATACAGCCGGGCAGAAAGCCGCACTTTCCTATGTCTCCATTTTCCTCAAAGCCGGTATGGAAGCCCGCTTTGCTGAACTACCAGAGGGAAGCGATCCGGATCAAATTTTAATCAAAGGAGGTACGGAAGCGATGCAACAAGTCATAGATGATGCCCGCTCTATGGTTGAGCATGTGGTTCGACAAAAAATACCTGACTTAAAAACCGCCACTCCCAAGCAGAAAGAATCCGTATGTCAATGGATGTTTGGATCCCTCATTGAAGTTGATTCAAGAGTTGCTCTTGAAGGATACCTCGAACAGCTTGCCAGGTTGCTTGCAGTACCAATGGACGCATTAAAGAGTGACTTTGTAAAATTCCGCAAAAACCGGACTCCTGCATACCGTCAATCCACAAAAGACAAAGAACTTCCTTCAAATACACCTGATCGTTTGACAATTGTCGAAGAAGATCTATTGTTCGTCCTTTTGCATGATGACCGTCTCGCTAGTCCTCTTGCCCACACGCTTGACATGTCGTGGGTTGACCTGCGTCCAATTTCCGGCCGAATTCTCGCTAAAATACTCTCCGAAACCCTTGCTGAAAGCAGTTGCCCTACCCGTGCTCAAATCGAAGAGTTATTGGAAGACGATGAGGAACGCGACCTGTTCTATCGTTTGGTCATTCAAGAGATCGACCAATCCGAACCGGGCTTATTGTTACGCTTGGCTCGGCAGTGCGTTTCTGTTTTATTTCTCCGACACCTTAAGCTTCAGGAAGATAATATCTTCACTCAGTTAAAGAATGCTGAAGACAATCCACAAAAACTTAAGCAACTAAGCCAAGAACTACGAGCAATTCGTCAAAAGAAAACCAATCCACCGCCTTTAGAATTTTATAACTAGTAAGCAATACACCTCGATAATGCCAACTCCCAAATCAGCAAAGAAGCCATCTGTTAAAGCGAAGTCTAAGACTTCTCCAACCAAGAGTAAGCCAGCCAAGAAGTCTCCTCAGAAAGCTAAGGCGGCGACTTCCAAGAAAGTGGTAAAAACTCCTGCTAAAACTACGAAGAGTAAAGCCCCAGTTAAAAAACAAACGCCTAAGGCCAAAGTTCCCACAAAAAAAACTTCAACCAAAGCAGCAGGAAACAAAGTGGCGGCTTCCAGCTCCGTTAAATCAAAACCAGTTGCAACAAAATCTACTGCAACATCAAAACCTTTAGTTAAGGACATCACTGGCACTTCCAAAAAGAAAGTTTCTGCCAAAGAGGCAGCCAAGGCCGTTAGCAAAACAGCTGAACCCCACGCCCTTAAGAATGAAATTACTGATAAAGTTCGGACCCTCATTCATTTATCCAGAGAACAGGGCTTTCTTACTTTTAAGGACATCGATAAATCGCTCCCAGAAATTGCGACCGACCCCGAAGAGTTACAAAATGTAATTTCCATTTTTAATAACCTCGAAATTAAACTTTTAGACTCAGCTGAGGTTGAAAAGTTTAAGAAAAATAAAGAAGAAAAAGAGGATGAAAGTGCCCGATCGAATCAAAGCGACATGCTTGACGACCCCGTTCGCATGTACCTTAAGCAAATGGGACAAGTTCCTTTGCTTTCTCGTGAAGAGGAGGTCGAAATTTCCAAACGTATTGAAGTGGCGGAGATCGCTGCCCTCAAACGTATTTACTCCGTTTCTTTAACCGCCTCCTTTCACCTAGAAATCTGTCAAAAACTGATCGATAGGGAAGAACGGTTTGACCGAGTTGTTCTCGATAAAAAAATCGACAGCCGAGAGGCCTATTTCAAACTTTTGGCCAAGCAGGTAGACGCCTTGCAGAACTTGACCAAAAAGTTGGAAAATGCATGGAGCAGCTTTATTAGCGGTCCCAACCCCACTCAAAAGAAAAGAGCCTTAGGTCGGTTTAAAAAGTATGAAGCCGAACTTGAGCCTATCTTTAAAAAATGCTGTCTTAAATTAAAGGTTTTCGAAGATTATTTGCAGGAAATTGGTCCCGAACTCAAAGCAATCACCCGCAATGTCCACAATGTGGAACTTGGCAAGAAAGACCCGGTTAAACTGAAACGCAAGGGCATTAAGATGGACCGGATCAAAAAAGAAGTTTCCGAAGCCCGCGTAAGGTTTCACATGGAACCGGATGAACTTATCCAATTGGTCAAAGATATCCGCTTTTCCATGCGTGAAGCTCACAAGGCCAAGACAGAAATGGTTGAAGCGAACCTTCGTCTAGTCATTTCAATTGCTAAAAAATATACCAATCGCGGATTGTCCTTTCTCGACTTAATTCAGGAAGGAAATATGGGCTTAATGAAAGCAGTTGAAAAATTTGAGTACCGCAGAGGTTACAAATTTTCTACCTATGCAACCTGGTGGATTCGACAAGCAATCACCCGTTCAATTGCAGATCAAGCCCGGACCATTCGTATACCTGTACACATGATTGAAACCTTAAACAAGGTTATGCAGGTACAAAAACAATTGCTCCAAGAACTCGGACACGAACCAACCCCAGAAGAAGTGGCTAACGAAATGGGCCTAGCCCTCGACAAGGTTCAAGGAATCATGAAGATGGCCCAGCAACCCATCTCACTTCAAAGTCCTGTGGGAGATGGTGATGATACCAGTTTTGGAGATTTTATCGAAGACAAAGGTGCAGAAAACCCCTATGACATGACTGCCTATTCCCTGCTCAGGGAAAAGATTATTGATGTGCTTGATTCATTAACGGAACGGGAACGCAATGTACTCTCTCTACGTTTTGGATTGAAGGATGGGTACAGCCGGACACTTGAGGAAGTGGGGCGCCAATTCAAAGTTACCCGGGAAAGAATTCGTCAGATCGAGGCAAAGGCTTTGCGAAAGATGCGTCACCCTACCCGTATCCGTCAATTACACGGCTTTTTCGAAGCCGACCAGAGTTCTGTCAACAAACCTAAGCCTGAAGCTCTTCGCCAGTTAGGCCTCTAATTTGTAACTCTTTAGATCTAATACAAAAAAGTTGCTCTGCCCAACTCTCCAAACTACCTTACATACATGACAACATCATTCACACCCGCCCTCGCATTTATCGGAAACTTTGGCGGGGGAGAAATTATTTTGATCTTTTTGATCGTGCTTTTACTCTTTGGGGCCAAGAAAGTACCTGAACTCTTTCGTTCCTTGGGTAAGGGAGTCAATGAGTTTCGCAAAGCAAAGAACGATTGGGAACAAGACATCCAAGATGTAATGAGTCAGGAACCATTAGAGGATCATGACTTTAAGGAAAAAACTAAGCAGGCCAGCGAAAGCGTGCCTACCGAAGAAGAAAAACAATCGGCTAGCTGATTATTGAGAAGAACAGATCCGAAAAATTCGATTCTTTCAAAATTTTAAAAGCCAAGGTGTAAATACCTTGGCTTTTTTTATGGATAGAAAAATTATCCGCCTGCAAGTACTGGTCGAAATCCCATCGCTCGCATCCATTCCATAATTTCTGCACGCCTGTCTCCCTGCAGTTCCATATCCTGACCAGACCAAGTTCCTCCAGTACCTAAACTATTTTTTAAACGTTTAAGCAATCGGTCCCGCTTGTTCTTGCCCAACCCAGCAGGTATGCCACGAATCGTTGTAACTGTTTTCCCACCTCTACCGGATTTCTCCCGCCTTATCTCTAATCGTTCTCCATTGCCTAAGCTTTGCTCCTCGATCTTGACCGTAACTTTTACTTCCTTGGTACATTCCGGCAATGCCTCAGGTAGACCACTTCCATCTAAAGAACTGAAAGGATTCGATCCGAAACCCAAATCCGAATCGGTGGAAATTTTCCTCTCTCCTTTATCTCTTCGGCTCATTGCCCGCAAATCCCCTTCTCGGGAGATCCCCCCTCTATCCATGTCACCGCCTTTAGGTAGCTTCTCTTTTCCAAAAAATGACGCAGGCGAGGATGAATATTCTCTTTTTCTTGGACCAATAAAATATCCAATCGAGCCAAAGTTTCTCTAAATTCCCCAGGTTTTGCATCCTTCGGGTTTGTAATTACCTGCAAACAGCTTTTGATTTCGTCCATGAATTCGTCTATTTTCTCAATCAATTCATTTGCGACAAGCTTAATCCAAATCTTCAAAATTTAATGTCCAGGACATGTATTATTGGTGGTGGCCTGACGGGACTGGTTCAGGCATGGCAGTCCCAACAAGCTGGCCATAAAGTCACCTTATTTGAA
The DNA here is from genome assembly GCF_964187505.1 of Candidatus Chordibacter forsetii. Taxonomy (NCBI): domain Bacteria; kingdom Pseudomonadati; phylum Verrucomicrobiota; class Opitutia; order Opitutales; family Candidatus Seribacteraceae; genus Candidatus Chordibacter; species Candidatus Chordibacter forsetii. Next base: position 19,369 of record NZ_CAXLML010000077.1, on the reverse strand, counting down.
GCCAATGATACTGTCGGGGGCGTGCTTCAATCCGAAAGAATCGATGGTTATTTATTGGATTATGGGGCAAACACTCTCAGCCTAAGACATCAAAAAGTTGCCAGAATCTTGGGAGAACTCGGTATGCTCGACAGATCGATTGATGCCAACCCAGAAGCAAGCCTTCGATTCATCGTCCGATCAGGAAAAGTCGTCTCATTGCCCCACAACCTTGGTTCTTTTTTCTCCAGTCCCTTTCTCTCTCCCCTGGGTAAATTGCGTTTACTGCTCGAACCTTTTATACCCAAAGGTAAAGAGGATGAGGAATCCGTGGCAGGATTTATCTCCCGACGCTTAGGAAAAGAAGCCCTGGATTTTGCGGGAAACCCATTTCTTTCTGGGGTGTATGCAGCCAAGCCCGAGAGCTTGTCTTTAAAATATGCATTTCCCGCCCTCCAAGAAATCGAACAGAAACATGGTTCTCTTTTTCGAGGAATGTTAAAATCCAAAAAGAATCCGGAACGTTTATCCAAGAGTAGATTAATTTCCTTTGCCAGCGGTATGCAGGAAATGCCCAATCGTATCTTAGGTTTATTACCCGCTGAGTGCGTACAATTTAAGACAAGGGCCATTAAGATAGAAAAAGTGAACAACCAATGGAAAGTCACAAGCCAATCAAAAGGGTCTCAGAAAACTAAAGAAACTTTTGACCAGTTGATATGTGCTGTGCCTGCAAGTAAACTCTTGGATATTGAATGGAAAGGTTTAGTTAGCAAAGAACTTCTACCTATTTTGGCAGAAGCCACCCATCATCCCCTTTCTTTGGTTTATCATGGATACGACCGAGCAAAAGTGAATCATCCCTTAGACGGTTTTGGATTCCTCGTTCCAGAAGTGGAAAAAAGAAATATTCTAGGCACCCTATTTTCAAGCACATTATTTCCCGGAAGAGCACCAGAGAATAAAGTTCTGCTCACTACTTTTGTTGGAGGAGAACGCCAACCCAAACTTGCTAACCTGGAAGACTCCAAGCTGCATTCACTCGTATTAAAAGAACATCAACAACTTTTGGGTACACAAGGAAGACCTTGTTTTCAAAAAATAAAACGCTGGCCAAACGCCATTCCCCTCCCCGATGCTAAAATGGGAGATAGGCAGTCCGCTGCTCGTGACTTACAAGAGGGAAATAATGGTTTATACTTTACTGGTTCTCACCTTTGTGGCGTTTCCCTGCCAAACTGTTTGGAAGCTGATATTGCTTAATTTTTCTCAGTCATTTCATTTGGAAAGATTGCCTCCCTCAAAATAAACTTATAAATGTTATTTGTACTTAGATTTTAATTATCACCATGAATTCTAAAAAATCAGATAACCCAGCTAAAACTCTTGTCGTCCTTCTCAATATGGGTGGCCCTCAAAATAAAGAGGAAATTCACCCCTATCTCAAAGAACTTTTCCAAGACCGAGAACTTTTAAAGTTACCATTTCAAAAAATCCTCGGGCGATTCATTGCTTGGCGAAGAACGCCTAAAATTCAAGAGCGCTATGAAGAAATCGGGCAATATTCTCCAACCAAGGCTATTATGGAAAGCCAGTGTGAAGGGATCGCAAATAAGCTCGATCAACTTAACCCAGAATCGGCACCCCATGTTTGTGTATCCGGGTTTCGTTATTGCTCTCCTAGAACCGGGGAAATGATTCAGCAATATAAAGAAGCTGAAAAAATAATTCTTTTTTCCCAGTATCCCCAACATAGTTGCTGCACCAGTGGTTCCTCTTTTTGCGATGCCTATCGATGGTTAGACAAACAAAATAAGTTCGACTATAAAAGTAAAATATCCGTCATTGATCAGTGGTGGGACCGTACTGATTACTCACAACTTTGGGCGATGCTTATCCAAAGAAAGTTTGAGGAAATGAAAAAAGAGCATGGTTTAAAAGATGAAGATATTCGCATCATCTATTCTGCTCACAGCCTTCCCGAATCCTACTGCCTCGAGAAAGGGGATAAATATAATGAGGAAATCCAAGGGTCCGTAAATAGAATCGAAAAAATTTTACAGGAAACCGGCATGCGTCACGAGGGCGCCTTGGCATGGCAAAGTAAAGTTGGGCCACAAAGAACCAAATGGCTCACTCCATCTACTCCCCATGTAATCGCAGAAACGAAACAGAAAGCTATCCTTATGGTACCGATAGCCTTCACCACCGACCACATTGAAACACTTGATGAAATTGATATTGAATTTAGAGGTTATGCCGATGAAGTGGTTGATCATTTTGCAAGGGTTGATTGTTTTAATATGGAAGAGAAGTTTATCGATTTATGCGCCCAGCTTTTAATCGAGCACATAAACGCTAACTACAAATCTTCGATACGACCTTGCTGTGTAAACTGTGAAGGGACTGATTGTGCATCGATGCGTAAGTATTTTGGCTCCACCCCGGTACACGCAACGGCGTGAGCCCGTACTCCAATTGATCTAAACTAACCTTGGGGTGAGCTGATCGCCTAAAACATAGCCTTATTGAAAAGGTGCATACAACTTTCCCAAACCCCGACTGTAGTGGTTTATTGTATTCGTTTCAAAGTAGTGAGAGAGCCACGGTTAAATGTATTGGCGTATTCACAGTTGAACACCCAAGTCCACCCTCACAACGCTTAGCGAAGATTGAAGATGTGCATTTGCCAAGGGAGTAAATTTTAGCCATATTTGTATGTTGAGATAAATGATTAGTTAAACCTATCCATGAATTTAAACGATGTAACCAGCCTCCTATGGATTGCCACATTTTGTTTTGGCATATCCTTTGTTCTTGGCATGGTCAAAACTAGGCATTCATTTCCCTATGGATTACAAGAGTGCCCTTTCATTTTAATCGTTATTGGTTTTTTCCTTCAAACACGTGCACTCTATTTGCGGGGAATAGAAGTTCATGGATGCCCCTTGGGGAATGGTTTAGAACGTACCCAGTTTATCCTTTGGTCACTCATTCTTGCTTTTTTACTCCTTCGTTTAGTTTGGCAACTGAATCTACTGGGTACATTTTGTGCGGGAGCTTCTTTATTGCTAGGTTCACTCTCTCTTGGTCTGAAAGATTGGGACGCTCCGTACTGGAAAGCCGAAGGATATACCCGCTTGTTTCAGGATCCTTGGATCGAACTGCACGCATCTCTGGCCATTTTTAGTTACGGTTTATTTTGCCTGCTTGCAGTGGTGAGTATTATGTATCTCTCCCAACGTCAAACTCTGCTCTCCCGAAAACCGGGATTTCTAGGGCCCTTCCTTCCTCCCATTCAAGAGTTGGAAGTGGCCGCATTTAGACTACTTGCCGTAGGGGTAACCTTTCTTAGTTTATCGATGGTGGTCGGTACCATGCATTGGACCCGCCATCCAGAATTTGTCAGCCAGACAAAGTTAGCTGTTACCTCAGCATTATGGATCGGATACCTTGTCTTACTCGGCATGCGCATGAGTAATCGACTCTATGGCTCGCGTTTTGCCAAGTGGACAATCGCTCTGTTTGCCATTGCCCTTCTCTCTCTCTCCCTGGTCAGTTCGAAACAGAAAAAACAGGCGTTTCATGCCCTTCCCCTCCAACCCTTGGCACTTAACCTTAGATGACTCCCTCGCCCGACAGTTCACTGTTCCTGCTTGGAACCTCTCATCAAGTTGCCAATTTGAACGAGCGGGAAAGCATTGCCCTGCCTAGCGACTCGATCGATTCCTTCTATCGGGGCTTACAAGAATTGGACGGTTTAAAAGAATGCCTTGTGTTAAACACCTGTAATCGTACAGAGATTTACGGTGCAGCTGAGGATAATTTAAAGATCGAAGTAGTATCAAATTACCTGGCTGAATTTCGAGATTTGGATCCCGAATTTATGATTCAAAAGACCTATCGTCGGGCTGGGCCAGAAGTGGTTCGCCATTTGTTCGAAGTAGCATCTGGAATTGATTCTCAAATGGTTGGAGAAACGGAAATTCTTGGCCAATTAAAAAAGGCCTACGATGATGCATCTGAACGAGCCTTTACAGGTAAGGTACTCAATCGATTGTTTCAAAAAAGTTTTCAGGCTGCCAAATGGGCCCGTACCAACACAGGAATATCCCGTGGGCAAGTGAATTTGGGCAATGTACTTTGCGAATTAGCCCGGCGGATTTTTGGCCAAGTGGGTCAATGTCGAGTATTGGTAGTCGGAGCAGGAGAAGTGGCAGAAGGTGCCTTGGAAGCTTTTAAATCGCGTGGTTCAGAAGCAATTACAGTGACTGGTCGAACCTTTGACTGGTGCCCCCTTAGTCGAAGGAAACCGGATGAATTGGCTCAAAAATTTGATGGCTTTACTCTGGCCTATTCAAAACTTCATGATTCTTTGCATCTTTTTGATGTGGTGTTGGCTTCCACTGCCAGTGCAAAAGCTTTACTCACCCACAAGCAGGTAGAAGTTGCGATGAAAAAACGCCCGTCCAAACCACTCTTTGTGATCGATGCATCTGTACCCCGCAATGTCGAGGAAGCCGCGTCTACAGTGGAGAATGTATACTTATACAACATGGACGATGTATCTGCGATCGCCAATGAGAACTTGCAATCCCGGTTGGCAGAAGTTGAACGTTGCCGGACTGCACTTTCCAAACGGGCCTTGCGTCTATGGGAACAAATGCGAGCTCAGCCGAGTTTGCCTTCCTGAACCAACCAATCGACGGCACCACGACTTTCTGGCTGAGCGAGCAATTTGTGCAATTGATTAGCCGTCTTGGTCGCTTGTTTTCCAGACGCGTCGGGATCGTTCAATAAAGGAATCATTTCCCTAGCAAGAATTTTTCCCGTAGCCTGGCCCTGAAGAAATTCGGGGTTAGGTGGATTTTCAGGTAATAGTAAATTAGCCATACCCAAATGGGGCACGCCTACCAAGCACTTTCCAATCCAATAGGTAATTGGGTGTGCCCGATATCCAATCACTCCTGGCACCCCCGCCCAGGCACATGCAAGAGACATGGTGCCCGAACTCATAAGAGCGGCACGTGCGGGAAGCGAGCCGGTACGATCTACTATGCGAATTTTTTGCCTGATATCAGCACGTTCATTTACCAAAGATTCGACCAAACAACGAAGGTTAGGGCCAGCAACTGGTATTATCCCTTGCAAATCACTGTCCCCGGTAAGCAATTCTTCAAAGGCGTCAAGAAAGACAGGTAATATACGACTAACCGGTTGAAGCCTACTGCCAGGAAGCAAGAGAAGTTCGCCCGAGGGGTCATAAGAAACAGTACTTTGATAAGAGGGATGAGCAAAGGGATGGCCAACAAAAGAGACCGGTAGGGAAACATCGGCATAGCACTTCTTTTCAAAAGGAAAAATAATTCCCAATCCGTCGAGAATTTCGGCCATACGGAACCTGCGACCTGGCTTCCATGCCCAGAGTTGCGGGCTTACATACTGTAAAACCACGGTTGATCCCCCACCCTTGCAGGAAATCCCACGCTCCTTCAACGCATGGGCAAGCCGAAGGTTAAACCCCGGGTAATCGACCAGTAATACGCATCGGGGACGAGCCTCTTCAATCCAGTCAAGGGTTTGTTTAAAAAGGTTACGAAAAAGGCTGTAATTTTTGATAACCTCAATTAATCCGACAACCGCATGATTAGCTAAGGAGAAAACTTGCTCGGCTCCTGCCCTGATTAATTCCTCCCCACCTAAGGAAGAAATGCGAAGATCCGGATACTTACTCTTTAAATCTTTAACCAACCGAGCTGCATGCTCATCGCCCGATGCTTCTCCCGCGACCACCAACAGGTCGACCGGACCGGATGCTGAAGGAAATAGGGTTGGCTTGCTCAAGAATTCCAACTGGATTGGATTTGCCGAGTAATTGTCAGGGCAACTTCTAGGGCAGACTTGCCAAAACTACCATCAGTCTTAGGCGTTGTGGTCTCAACCACGCAGGAAAGAAAAGATTCAAGTTCAAGGGCAAGAGGTTCCCCCTGCTCTACGGGTACTTCATGACGTTCTAAGGAAGGACCTGATTTTTTGATAAGGTGTCCTTTTTGATTCATGAAATCGAGAGAGAGGTATCCACTATCCTGAAAAACACGGATTTCCCTGGCCTTTTTTTCACTCACCCTACTGGCACTAAGATTAGCAACACATCCATTGGCAAAAAGAAGTCGGGCATTTGCAATGTCTTCAGTCGGGGAAAGCACACGGACTCCGATAGAATCAATCCGTTCGATTGGAGAATCAACCAGTGCCATGGCAATACCAACATCATGAATCATTAAATCGAGGACCACACCTACCTCCGTGCCCCGGGGTTGGAAAGGAGCCAATCTTTCAACAGTTAAATACTTGGGTTGGTCTACCTCACCTTCGAGAAAAGTCATGACCGGATTGTAGTGTTCGATATGACCAACCTGAACGAGCACCTTGGCTGCATTTGCTCTTTTGAGAATAGATTCCGCCTCTTCCGAAGATACACAGAGGGGTTTTTCCACCAGAAGGTGACAACCGTGGTCAATTAAAGTATGGGCAACCTCGGCATGTCGGTCGGTCGGGCAGACCACGCTCACGGCTTCACAGGCTGCACCAAGCTCTTCAAGACTTGAATACCTTGGGCATCCATAATCGGCACAGACCGCATTGGCCGCCTCATCGTTGGGCTCGAAAATACCGACCAATTGTGCACCCTCAAGGGCGTGATATAAACGGGCATGGTGTTTACCAAGGTAGCCGACTCCGGCAACTCCGCATTTCAGGGGTGATGGCATAGGTTCGTTCATGAGGAAAGATTATGGACGGGTCAAACCTCGTTCAATTGTCCGCCGGATAAAAAGGTTTGCCGGTCCGTAGCTTGAGCAAATGCAAGGTTGTGAGTAACGAGAATGAGAGAGGCACCCTCTTCTGAACAAGCATGGAGCAAAAGATCCATCACTTCTTCTCCTGTACGTTCATCAAGGTTACCGGTTGGTTCATCAGCAAGTAATACCTCAGGCCGGTTAATCAAGGCACGGGCAATGGCTACTCGTTGCCTTTCTCCTCCCGACAATTTCCCCGGAATTTGAGATGATTTATTTCCTACGCCCATTTGTTCGAGCAGGAAACGTGCACGGTCTTCGATAGAGGGGTCAAACCTTCCAGTTATTCTGGCAGGCAAAGTAACATTTTCCAGCACATCGAGTTCAGGAACAAGGTAATATGCCTGGTAGACCACACCAAGGAAGGAAGCACGCTGGGCCACTTCTTCGCGGGTTGCTGGTCGGTCGCACCGCATCAAACGGTGGTTCCAAGTTAATTCTCCACGATCTGCCTGTTCAATACGGGCAAGCAAGTTGAGCAGAGTAGTTTTACCACAACCAGATTCTCCCCTTATGCTAAGGGAAGAAGAACGGGGCAAAGCAAGATCGATCTCTTTCAGTACATACAAATCCTCTGCCCCTAAGCTAAAGGTCTTTGATAAATTCTTTGCCTGTAGCACCAATGAACTATTCATTTCGCAAGGCGTCTGCCGGGTTCATGCGAGAGGCTCGCCAGGCGGGAACCAATCCGGCTAGGGTAGATACGAGGATGGCAAAGAGAGCAAAGGTAAGAAAAGTTGAAGCACTCTCTGGAGACTCCCAGGGATAAGGCACGCTGAGGCTATAAAAATCATAAAACTGAGCGACTCCGCTTTTGCCTTCGTCCCCAGCGATACGCACCACAATGAAAGACATGATAGAATCCCTGTAGCGAATAAAGAGCAGAGCCAAACCGCACCCAGCAATCGCACCAAGCAAACCGATAAGAAATCCTTGGAGACAAAAGATCGATCCCACCGATCCGCGTGCACCCCCCATAGCCACCAACAGTCCAATCTCACGAATTTTGCGGAGTACAGTGGTCATCAGAGCAATGGCAATAGCAAATGCAGCCACTAACCCGATGGGGACCATAATTAAAATCATTAAATATTCTTCGAATTTCAAGAGGTCAAAGAACCAGGCATTCTCAACAAACCAGGGAACAAAAGCCCAATTTACTGATCGTGGAAGTTGTAATTCTTCACAAAAACCATGCAGCGTTTCTTCATGGTTAGAAATTTGTGGGGAAAATTTTAAAAACATACCGTCACATAAACCAGTAGCATCCCGAACGTCTTCTAACAACCGATAGGAACCGATCATTGCCTCGGCGTGGAAACCCTGCCAGGGCACTTCAAAAATCCCACCAATCCTTACCTCTTTTGGAGGAACCATTTCGTTGGCTTGGGCACGCTTGATCATAACCGGAGAAAAAACTTCAATCGTAGAAGAGCGGAAGGTCTGGTAAGTCGACTCTGCCCCAATTTCTAGCTTTATTCTATTGTTTAGTACTTCAAATGCCGGAGTGCCAGGCCCCGCATAAAGTCTGCCATTATTCGCCCGCATCTTTGCGTCAAACTCAAGACCTTTAGATTTCAGGCGCCATTCTTCGCCGCCCAAGTATTGCAATTTCCACTCGGCAGAGGGAACCTCTGACCCAAGTTCCAAAACCCGCACGCCCACGAGTTCGTCCTTTAAATCCTTGGATTTGCCCATACGCAGGATCGCCCCTGGACGTACGCCCAATCGATTGGCGACATACTGGCTAACAAAGACAACATCATCTTCCATGCTTTTGCTCTGGGGGAAAGGAGTTACATCAACCGCATCATGAGCTTCCATTCTCATTTGTCCATTTTTGAGAAACTCGTCCAAGGGTAAGACAGAGGTTCCTGATGAAAGATCAATACCAATGGATAGGGGAACGGAGTGATAATCCCCTTTTTGCACCAGCAAAGGGCCCTGAAGGTAAGGAGAGACAGCTAAGACTTCGGAATTATTTAACAATTCTTGCTGCAGTTGTGGCCACTCGCGGGTTCGACTTAACGGGATTGCTCGGGCATGCCCCTGTGCATCAATAATATCTTCTCGAAACTTATGCTGAAAGCCCTTCATAAAAGCAACCACCACGATCATAACATTTACTCCTAGAGCTACTCCAATTATTGCCAGAAGTGAAAAAAAGGAGACCTTGCGCTGGGTAGGAAACAATTGTTTCCAGGCAAGAAAGAGAGGCCAGGGAATTTTCACGAACCTAAGAGAACTTAGAAAATAAATCCATCATTCAGTCTTCTGGGGCAGACCTAGTAAAGTTGGAATCCAGGGGAATAAACTCAGTCAACTTTTCAGACCATTCGCTAAGGGTGTTCGGATCGATTTCAATTTCAGGTAGTGGATATTTTTCCTGAAAGAAGTGAATATACCCTGCATAAAGTACAAACACAGCCACCAAGAAAAGGGCAATTCTGAACAAACTCTTCAGGATTAAAAAAATCAAAAGAAAGGCAAGCAAGGCTAACACCAAGCTAAACAACGGATTTGCCATTATCTGATTTACCACATCCTCCATGTTTTACAATCCTTGCGAAACTCTATGAATTGGACAATGAAAATCCAACATAAATGGGCTCCCAAGCCCAAGGGTCTACTCAACCACAGGCCCTTCGGGAACCTGATAACCCAAATCGACTATTTTTTGCCTAAGATCAAAAAGATCGCGTCTTAACAAATTTGCCCGAGCTTCTGCGGTAATAGTTGAGGAGCGCATCGATTCCAGTTGAGCATTCCAGTGGATCCGTTGATTTTCTCCAATAAATCCTTCACCCGAAAGTTTCTGATCGAGAGATCCAAAGCGGGCCATTTCTGAAGCCAATTCAAGTTCTGCAGATCGGGCCGAGCAGGCATATTTTTCTGCCTCCACTACTTGTAAGCGCAATTTCAACCACTCAGATTCAAGAATCAAAGATTTTTTCTTCCGTTGGTTTTCTTCAGTTTGCTGAATAATTTCAACAAATGAGTTATGAGAAAAACCATCCGCCTTGGACGGATGATCGGAATCAATATTTGCAGTCCTGTTAAAAGAACAGGATGAAATTCCAATTAAGCAGAAAAATAAACAAGAAATTTGAGCCAGCAAGATCAGCCTACTTTTGGATCCATTTACCAGATGCCTTTTTAAACCAATGTCCAGCCTTCGCCTTGGTAGCAATACCTTCAAAAAACTTTTTAGCAACAGCAGTGGAATCTCCACCAGTCTTGGCGGCTAGGGCTTTAAATAATTCCCGACGATCTTTATTTTCAGCTTTAACTAGGGCGATCACTGCTGAATCAGAAGAATTCCTCGAGTGGAGAAACCCATCCATACCCTCACCAATAGTACCGGCATCCTTTTGGGCAACCACATCGGAAAGACGGGACTTCATACGGCCTGAAAAATCTCCCCATAAAGAGGGGGCAAGGAGTAGAAAGGTTAGTAAAAGCGGGAAAATGGCAGTCTTCATATCAACAGGATACCTAGTTTGAGGATTCTTCTTCATACAAATCGTCAAGAAAACTATTCACTTCCTTCTCGATCTTGATGGTTATGTTGTGATCCAAGGTAATGTGGTGCTGAGTTTTGACAACTGTGCAGGAAAACAGGAAGAGAAAAACAGCAACGGATGTTAGTCGAATCATATGGTTCACGATTAGTTTGTAACTCAATCTTAAGGTTTCGGGCAATGAAGATTTTTAAATAAAAAACAAAAAGATTTAGGGTTCCACCCCCCATTTCGACAAATCTGCTTGTTGTAATAAAGCATCCAGACCACCCATAATTTTTGGCCTGTACTCAACACTTATGTCTTTTCCATCAACTTCAGATTCACCACGAACATTCATCTCCACTACTCGTTCACCAGCATCGAGAAGTTTGAACATGATATTTAATCCATTGAGATTTAAATCCTCTAAGGCTCGTTCCAAAAGATACATATTTTTATACTCCGAACTCTCATCATCCAGTCCTTCGGTAAGCATACCGTGGGTATTTAAAAACAACTTAGCCCTTTCAGACGAGTCCAATGACAAAGAACCCCCATAGAAGTCCCAACCCAAAGATGGATCATTTCTAATCGTAAGAATGCCGGACAAATTTCCTTCCATCCGTGCATCGAGGTCTTCAAAGCAATTAATAATTTGTTGAGCATCTAGTCCTTTAGCCAATACCTTCAGTTCGAAATCTTCAAACCCTTCAATTAATTTAGTTTCTTCCAAAGCTAAAGTTCCTCCAAAAGCATGAATTTCTAATTCTTTTATGACTTGTTCACCGTTGGGTAAGACCTCAAACTTAATCTGTCCACTCTCCAGCACTTGTTCTCCAGCATTAAGGTCGAACCTTACGCTTTGAGATCCATTGGTATCCAAGGGGTCTAGGCTGTTAAATTTGATATTTCCCTGAATTTTTTTTAGGGCAAGATCTGAAAAATCGTCAAATTTCAGCTCAGCATCAAGAAAAGAAAGATCGAGGCGACCTTGAGAAGATTCTGGAATTTCAATAATGAGATTCGCCGGGCTCAGAGAAAACTGAAAATCATTTACAAGCATGTTTAATTCCGATAACTCGAACCGTTCCAATGAATCAGATTTAAACTCGATCGAAAAATCATCAATTTTTTGGTCTTCGCCTAAAAATATTTCATCGACTGAAAACCTCTGTTCGGCTGATAATCTAGGTAGTGAGTCAAGGGCAATTTCTCCGGAGAATCGCATACCTTGGAGGTTCAGTCCAAGGGTGGGCACAGATCCATTGCCCTTCCGTAATTCGATTTGGAAACGATCTTCTCCCAACCATTCGATATCAATTTCACCATCGTATAAGTTGTACATTCCTTCCTCTAAATGAAGAGAGGAAAACCGAAGGGAGGCTTTACGCACTCCTAAAAACTCTCCCATTTCATTCTCAGCAAACTCAATTCCATCAACCACTAACCCAAACAACTCAGCCTGGGGCAAGACGCCCTGTGTGCGTAGTCTCTGAACTCTTACATTTAAATTAGGTTGGCCGTCCACTAGGGAACCGGCAAGTTTTAAGCCCCGGACCTCTAAATTCTCTCCCCAATTTAAATTGGCATAAAAATTTGCTTCGGTTCTTCCTGAAATATGAGGAGTGACAAAAAGAATGGCTTGCGGAATCTGCAAAGTTAGCCCCATCGCCCTACAAACAAGTTCGGTAGCATTTAATTCGATAAACTGATCCATAATTCCATCATTTTCAAGACGACCAGTCCACCTTGCTCTGGCCACACCCTGTTCGATTTCCAACCACTTTTCGAAATTTATAGAATTTTCATCATCAAAAAGTTCCGAGACAGTTTTCACCGAGTTTAATATTTTCGAGAGGTCAGAGAATTGCAAAGATGCACCGAGAAAAAGGTCACTCCCTTCTTGTACCAAGGTCAAATCTCCCTGCCATGGTAAGCCAGTAAGGTTTCCATCTAGTCTCAACTGAGCTAACCCGGGATGGAAATCTCCCTCAATATCCCATTGCGATAGGGCAATTGTATCGACGCGATTAAAAGAAAGTTCAAGATCCCTAAATCGTAAATGTTGGACCGGTGGATTGCTCAGAAGTTCGTCTGCTTGAATCTTTGAATCTGTGTTGGCGTTTTCAATTCCCTCGAGTCTCTCAAGGATGGCGTCAATATCGAGTTCTAAGAGAGGTGAGGTTAAGGAAACTGCCCGCAATTGTCCTTGTGCCAGTTGGGTAGGGTCATAACGCAGATCAAGCTGCTGTAGGGAAAATTTCCCTTCTTGAAAATCAGAACTTAGCCCTGAAACCCGAGAACTCCAAGGAGTAATTTCATCAATAATTATTGAATGAAGGTTAATTCCGGAATCACGGGCAAATTTGCGAATACCACTTTCTAAAAAGCTTGGCAGACTCGTCAATACGAAGACCAAAGAACCAGATAGGATTAAAGTAACCCACAAAAATAGCTTTAGTTTTGATACCCTCTTTTTCATGCAAAAAAATTCCTAGCTTGTTGACATCTCACTAATAGGAAAGCTCAAAAGAACATCTTGTAAATGAATCTGTCCGCAATGACATTTAATTGGGTTTACGATGAAGAAAACGATGAAGTCGTTCGGCTAGTTTAGGGCCAATTCCTTCTACCGCTCTCAATTCCTCAATTTTTGCTCGTTTTAATGCATCCAATGAACCGAAATGCTGAAGCAACGCGGCACGCTTAATTTTACCTAAGCCCGAAAAATCATCTAAAATGGACTCCCGAATTTTCTTGCTGCGTAAATCCGCATTGAATTGATTAGCAAATCGATGAGCCTCGTCTCTCAAACGCTGGAGCAATCGAAGAGCAGGGTCTCTGTGCGGTAATTTTAATTCTCCCCGATCATCAGCAAAAACAATGGTTTCTTCTTTCTTTGCCAACCCGATCAGGGGTGGAATCACTACTGAAAGCTGATCAAAAGCATACAAAGCTGCCCCAACCTGCCCGGCACCCCCATCGATAACCACAAGATCGGGCATCGGCTTTCCTTCGTCTCGCAACCTACCGTATCGCCGCCCAACGACTTCTTCCATCGAAGCAAAATCATCATTCCCCATGCCTCCACGCACCTTGAACCTACGATAACTCCTACGATCTGGCTTGCCGTTTATAAAACGAACCATCGAGGCGACCACAAAAGTACCAGATACATGGGAGACATCAAAGCATTCAATAACCGCGGGAAGATTAGGCAGGGCCAAAACATCCCCGAGAGATTTGATTCCTTCCTGCTCTAATTCATCTCCCCTAGGCCAATGCCTAACAAATCTACGAGTTTTGCGTATGGTCTTAGCCAAAGCTTCGCTAAGGTCTCGCAGATGAGCAGCTCTTTCAAAATCCATTGCCTCTGCACACTTGGTCATCTCTTCGCGTAATTCTTTAAGTAGTTCTTTTGTTCTACCCTCAAGGAATGAACAAGCCCGATCCACTCGCTCCCGATATTCATCAAGAGTGGTTTCATTATGTCCAGCAAAAATCTCTGCCCTTGCATCATGGTACAATCGTACTCGATCGCCTGAAAGAACTTCCGGTTTGGCGTCGGCTAAAAGAATACCAAACCTTTTGCGCATTTCGGCCAAGGTTGAACGAAGCATTCCGGCCTGGGCAAAAGGCCCGTAATAATGGGAACCATCCTCCTTTCGATTTCGACACAAACGAAAGCGCGGAAGCTTATTGTGGAGATCCACTTGTACGAGCAGAAACTGTTTATCATCCGTAAAGTCGGTGTTATATCGTGGCTTGTATTGTTTGATCAATTTACCTTCCAATAATAGAGCTTCGGTCTCGTTTCGAGTTTGATGAACTGATATCTCCCGAACCATCTCTACCATTGCTGCAATTTTGGGCTGTGCCCGAATAAACCTGCGGGAACCTTGAAAATAACTCGACACCCGACGCTTTAAATTCTTCGCCTTCCCCACATAGATAACTTGACCCAAACGATCCTTCATTAGGTAAACACCCGAGGATTGGGGCAAGGATCTTACAATCTTGCTAAGTTCATTTCTCTCATTTTGCATTGGCAATATTAAGAATCCATCGTACCTTAGGACTTTGCAAGACTACTTCCATACCCTGCGTCCCCAAACTTAAACGCTTCTATTTGACATGAGCTCCACCATTCGCGTTGAAACCATTACATTGGGAGACGAACTCCTGTTGGGCATTCGTGAGAATTCTCATCTCACCTACCTAGGCTCTCAACTAGCTCATCACGGTATTGAACCCGCAGCAAATTTAGTCATTCGGGATAATCCAAATGATATCAAAGACTTTTTTTCCGAAGCCTGGAAACGTTCTGACCTAGTTATTACAACAGGAGGCTTGGGTCCGACAACGGATGACCTGACCCGAGAATCTATTGCTGAAGCTCTTGAAGAAGAACTAATTTACGACGCCGAAATCGAACAAGCGATTCGCCAGCGTTTTCAGCAATTGGAAAGAAAAATGCCTGAAATTAACCTTCGGCAGTGCCACCGTCCTAAAAATGCGGAAATTCTAAGAAATCCATACGGAACAGCACCCGGACTTTTTCTACAAAAGGAAGGTAAGATTCTAGTAATGCTTCCGGGGCCTGCCCGTGAAATGCACCCAATGTTTGAGGAACAGGTAATTCCCAGGCTACAAACTGCTGGAGTTCTTCCCGAGATCGATTGTTATTTACAACTGCGAACAGCTGGAATTGGAGAATCCGATCTCGCAGAAAAAGTTGGGCCGATATTGGCAGACATCCCTGGAATTGTTATCGGTTACTGTGCCCACGCCGGCCTTGTCGACTTAAGGCTAAGCTCATTGGATTCTGATATCCTTGATGAGGAAAAACTCACTAAGATCGGCGATCAATGTCGAGAAGAAATAGGGGATGATTTTGTCTGCTTTGGCGATCGTTCATTGGCAGAGGTTATATTTCGTGAACTGCGATCTCTAAACCAAACTCTGGCAGTTGCAGAGTCTTGTACCGGTGGATTGCTCTCAGCCAGTTTTACGGAAATTTCTGGTATCTCAAAAGTTTTTCATGGTGGAGCGGTTTGCTACCACAATGACGCAAAGGTACAAATTCTAGAGATTCCGGAAATTATGCTTGAACAGCACGGTGCAGTCAGCGAAGAAATCGCCATTGCCATGGCAACCTCGGCTTGTGAAAAATTTGGGACCGATTATGGACTTAGCATAACTGGAGTTGCCGGGCCAACTGGAGGTACGAAAATTATGCCCATTGGATCAATTTACCTTGGGTATGCATCTCCCCTGGGGGTTTGGACAAAAAAAATCAATTTAAGAGGCGACAGAGCTTCCAATCGACGCCGAGCTACTTCAGCTGCCTTAGATTGGATGAGAAGAAAATTGCGTAAATATAAAATCGAGGAAGTGTTTGCCGCAGCTGAAGTGGGAAATATCGAACTGTAAACGTTCAACCGCCAAAGTCTCAAATTTTCTGCCCCTATCCTTTTTCTCCCTTAAATCATCATGTCCACAAGCTCACTTTGTGTCATTATTGGCGACGATGATTACTTAGTTCGGCAAAGAGCCAAGGAGGTCTTTGATGAATGGTCTAAAGATTTCCCGGACGATTTGTCCCGTGAGATTATAGATGGTCGAGCCGATCGGGTCGATGATGTCGAACGACTTCTAACCGAAGCCAAAGCCGCCACCACTACTCTTTCTTTATTTGGAGGTGGAAAACTTGTCTGGATTAACGAAGTAAATTTTATTAACCAATCAAAAACGGGAGGTTCTCAGGGTGCCAAAAACGCTTTGGAGAACACAAAGGGGTTTCTCCAAAACTTAGGAGATTCCAAACTCCTTCTATCTGCCTGCCCCGTTCATCGAGGTCATGCATTTGTTAAGTGGTTACAAAAACATTCGGATTTCCAAGATTTATCCAAAAGTGAAAAGGAAGACCATGCCTTTCGCCGCATCGTTGAGGATACGGCTAAGGAATTGGGTGTATCATTCGGCACGGGTGCTCTCGAATATTTGGCGGGGAAGATTGGGTCCCACCCCAGACTTGGGGTAGAAGAAACCCGTAAGCTTGGATCCTACATCGGAAAAGAAGGTGGAGAAATTACTGAACAAATGATTATCGATCTGGTGCCCGATTTTGGAGAGGGTGACTTTTTTGAAGCATCCGAAGCTTTTTTTTCCGGGCAATTGGATTGGGCTCTCGAGGCCATCGATCGTCATTTCTTCCAGGGTAAAGATGCCCGCCCCTTACTTGCCACTTTGCAAAACCGAAACCGTCTACTTATTCAACTTCGAGTCTTAGCCGACGGTGGGGAATTCAATCCAAACGAGCGCATGAGCAAGTCTTTATTGGAAAGACTTGCAGCCAAGCATGCGAAACACTTTGACGATCCGAGTGAAAAAACGACCCTTAATTTATTCTCTCAAAACCCATGGTTTTTAGGAAGGTTGATTGGATTGGTAAAGAGTTTTTCCGCCCGTCGCTTGATTGATCTACAGTCCCACCTGATCGAGGCATTCGAGCAAGTCTTGGCTCAGCCGAAGGAACAACACGCAACCATCTTTAAAAACCTGACCATCCGCACCCACTCAGCGGGCTGAGATGTTTTTCTTAGTGGGGTTATAAAGTCCCCGCAAATAAGGAAGGTTAGTTCGCCTCCAAGGCTTCCCAAGAATAGGCACCCTTGGGCTTGCGTGCACCAGCGGTCAACATATCGACCGGTTCTGGATAGGATACGAGGAAATTGTTTTCATCGATTAAGTTGAAGAAATAATGGGTCGTGCCCTTGGGTAACTTGGCATGAATCCGACCGCCTTTGATTTGGGCAGGAGCCCGGTACCACTCCTCCCGCTTATCCTTGCCACTGGTGGTGTACATCAGTTGCCCTCGGGTCACCTTGGCCCCTTTTTCCTTAAAGGCGAGAGATACCTGGTTACCCTTTTTGGCTTTTAGGGAGTCTGCGATTGGTTCACACACCTTCTCCTTATTGAGTAGGCCACCTTTGTAGTTGGGATTTAGGAAGGGATAGGATGCGTTCATCCCTTCCAACCGACGGAACAGCTCCTTGCTCATCTCCTTTACTTTTCCGGGCATCCTGGATGCCAAATTCTTTGCCTCCTCAATGTCTGCCCGATCGCTCGTACCGGGATAATTTTTGTACAACTCAAAGAGCTCGAACTTGGGCCGACCTGGCATCCAGTTGTGAATCAATTTCCACCCGTCTACCCGGAGGGTGGATTGCTGAGCCACCCCGTGTGGAAAGTGCCACATCATGGTAGTGCGTGGCTCACCCTGTCGGTTCTTCACCAGGGTATGATCGGTCGGGTCTGTAGAAAGCAGGTTGGATAGATCGGCACCGTCCAGTTTCTGCCCTTTGGGCCTGTTGGTACCTGTCCAGCTGAGGATGGTGGGATAAAAATCCAGCCCGTTGACCATCACTTCGCTCTCCTGTCCTGCAATAATACCCGGACCAGTGATAATGAAAGGCACCCGCACCCCGCCCTCCCGGGCATTGATCTTTCCGCGGTCAAGCGGATAATTATCAGTAATAATTTCTCCAGGTACTTTCTCCATTCCTCCATTGTCGGAGGTAAAGAGGATATAAGTGTTATCGATTAACTTTTTGCCCGGGTTGCGCGGATCCTCGGTTTTTTCGAGGTACTTCACGAGCATGCCAACATAGTGGTCGAGCATTTCCACCATCGCACAGTAGTATGGGTTGGTCTGCCCTTGGGTAGCCCAGCCATCAGGATCAGTGGGCATATCCACACCTAGTTTCTTGCAGTATTTTTCCAGCAGTTCCTTGCTCCGGCTATGGATGGGCGTATGCACGAGCCAGGCGGCATAGTAGAGAAAGAAGGGTTGGGCCTTGGATTGCTCCATAAATTCGATCGCATCCAAGGTCGGTTGGTCCTTGGGAAAACCCTCGGTGTCCAACTGATAAGGATCTTCTTTGGCGGAAGTAGCAAACCCGGTGAGACGGTGCGGTTTCATCTTGGCACTCTCCCCTAGATGGGCCTTGGTAAAATCAAACCCTTGATCCATCGGTTGCGGGTAGCTGTGGTGGTCAAGGGACATGTGCCACTTGCCAATGTGGCCGGAAACATATCCATTTTCCTTGAGAGCCTCGGGGATGATCACTTCCTCCACCTCCAACCGGCCACTGTACCATGGGTCCATGATTGGATGGGCTGTCTTATTGTACGGGGTGGTCGGATTTCCTCCCACCACATGGGTCTTTTGGAGGGCGGCTGCATGGCGCCCGCTCATCATCGCACACCGGGTGGGGGCACAGGTGGGAGCCGGAGAGTACCCCTGCCTGAATAATACCCCTTTTTTCGCCAGGGCATCGATATTTGGGGTCTCCATCGGGGTGGGCTCATCGATATCGTAGCTTCCCACATCCTGCCAGCCCAGGTCATCCACTAAAATAAGCACCACATTGGGCTTGGTCACCTGATCCGCGAAGGCCAGGCAGTTGGCTATGCATCCAAGAATAAACGAATAAAAAAACTTTTTCATAAGGCTGGAAGTGATGATTTGAGCAAAATTGAAAAGAAGGTGTACACTTGTTTAATATCCATAAACGGGCAAATCTTCTTTTCTTTAATCAATTACACTCCATTGCCCGCATCCTTTTGCCAAGTCCCTGCCCGAGATAGGCGAAAATTTGTCTGATTGACTCACTTTTCTAGCTCGTGCAACTTAATTAAAGCAAAATTGTCACTACCATGATGCACTTCATTCGATTTCTTATTTTATCGGCCTTGGTCTTCCCCGGATTTTCTCTTTTAGCGGAAACGGCCCACCAAGGCGTGGTCGGTGGTCCCTTCCATGGTTATGCACAGGACGATTCCGGGCAGGTCCAAGTGCAGGTTGGTCCTATTGCCGACTTTGCGGTTCCCTCCAACCTCGCTGCCCGCTCCCTGCAAAACCGCATCTCATCCGGAGATTCCTCCGCTCTCGAAGCCTCTCTTATTTTGGATGATAGTACCTACACCGTGCTCGACCCCTCCGTGGTAGAGTGGACCTTCAGCGAG
>NZ_CAXLML010000076.1:0-6363 GCF_964187505.1 Candidatus Chordibacter forsetii | reverse complement strand
TGGCATTCTCAGCCAACCAATTGTGATTTTTCCCGAACCCAACACTGTGCGAACGATGAAAAATCCGGTATGGTTCGCCAAGCTTGTCCAGAAACTCCTGAGTTCCATCAACACTGCCATCATTTGCAATCAAAACTTCAAATGAAATCGACTCGTCTAAAGTGGCTTCCAGCTTGGAAAGGCATTTTTGAGTAAGTGCCAATTGGTCACGGACGCTTATTAAAATACTGACTTTGGGCATCATGCAAAGATCTGATCAAAGGAAGATTTTAACTTTTGACAATTCACTTTTGCCGAAAACTGCTCATTTGCACGGGAAAATGCGTTTTTACGAACCTGAATAAATTTATCGGGATTCGTATAAAATTCTTCTAACAAGACTGACCAAGAACTCGATTTATAAGGATCAAGAGAATAGCCAGATTCTTGGTCTGTAAAAGCTTCGGAACTCCCAGCACGATTTGAGGCAAGAACTAACAATCCACAGGACATGGCTTCAGGTATCACATTAGGGATGCCATCCCGATCGCCATTAGATGCAATAACGCCGGGAAAAAGCAGGGCATCACTTTTACCGTAACATGAGATAATTTGATCCTCAGGACAATGCCCATGTAGGCACACAAAACGATCGAGATGCGTGCGGGATAGTTCAATAGTCAATTCTTTCTTCAAGGGACCGTCACCCAAAATATCGAGAGTAAAAGGAACTTCCCGGGCTCTTAGATCTTCTAGGATTTTCAGGAGTAAAAAATAGCCTTTTTTTTCAACTAATCGTCCAACACTTACAAGGCTAAGAGATTCTTTACGAACAAGCGAAAAATCTGTACGGACAGGCATGGGATTCAAGCTTCGATGGATGAGAATTAATCGATTCTGATCAACACCTACATCCGTTAATCTTCGGGCAGTTGAAACTGAAGAAGTTCTTACCCTCACAGCCCGCTTTAGTTTCAAACTCAACAACCAGTCTCCTTGATGTCGAAAAACATCATAGGCATGAGCACCCATCGAGTAAGGGACATCGGTGAGTATATGTAAACCAAGTGCTGCAGTGGCTGGCATGGTTGCCCAAACTGCGTGAATTCGTCGATATTTTAATCTCTCAAATTTCTTGGCCTCAACCAATGCATAAGCCAAACCCAAAAAAGTTTCATTCCAATTTTGAAAGTTCGGACAGGTGGAGGACCATAAATGGGTGAGAATATTTTTAAAAGCCTTAGGTTTTCTCCATGCCCAATAAGGAATCCAAGCAAAAAGAAAAAAAAGCCGGGAAATTGAAAAAAGCCTGATCTCTCTGCCTTCCCATAAGCATTGGCCTTTCCAGATGGAAAAAAGATCAGGTGTAAATCCAAGTTTCTTTAATTCTCTTAACTCCCGACGAACAAAAGTTTCGGTAAGACGAGGAAATGTGGCGTATAAAAAAGCTGAATCACTCAACACAAAAAACTTTTAATGCGAATAAAATTTTACAGATCAAGGGACTCTCAGTTAAAAGTCAGGAATTCCCTGAAGGTGCATTCGACTTAGTCGAATTACTTACGCCATTCAACTCGGAATCTGTATTTATCTCCCGTTCATCTGTCCCTCCATCAACCACTGGGTAAAAATCAAAGGCGAGTTTAATCTCAGCTGCTTGAGCTGTTTTCTGACCGTTCACTAAAATCTCACCCGAAAAACAAGCGAGAGGATGCCTGATTCTTGATACTTTTACAGACATGGAAAGTACATCGCCAGGTTTACAAATACGACGGCATTTAATCCCGTCGCATGCAGTAAAAAAGATGGAATCAGGCTTAACTTTTCGAGACAAAGCAGGGTGGGTACCCTGAAGAAGAAAAAATACGCACATCTGCCCGAGAGCCTCGATCATGATCGATGCAGGAAAAACAGGCTGTTCTTTGAAGTGACCCTCTAAAAAATATTCGTTCCCAGTAATCTTATAATCCCCACGCACATCCTCTCCATCAATAGTAACTGACTCAAGAAAAAGAAAGGGTTCTCTATGGGGCATGATCGATGCAACTTCTTCAATTCTAAATGTTTTAGAACGATTGGGAGGCTCAACTCCACGAACCTTGGCATCCAAGTATTGTTTAACATCTCCCAAGGTTCGAAGGTCTTTAAGTTCTTCATTGTCGATGCTTACTTGGAGTGTTTGCTCAACGAGCATAACAATTTCCAACATAGTCAAAGAATCTAAGCCCAGGTCCTCATAAAGTCGTAGAGAATCATCAGAGTTTTTAAAAACTACTCGCTGATCAGGCTCAAGGTGACGGTCAATAATCCCAAGAACAATTGGTTCGATCTTAGCGATATCCTTATTTTCCCGGAAAGATAAAGCAGCACTTAGCGTTTCCGAAGAGCATCTTTTTAAAAGCTCAGATAACTCATTTTTTAGAACAATTGATTCAGGTTCGTTCATGAGTTAAGGAAAATGGGGATGAGAATTGTCATCTGTTAAACAATATGGTTGTAATGGCTCTTTAACATGAGCAAATCTGACCAAACGAGCAAACCTAAACCTGTCATCCTTACCTGTGCCCAACCTACTGGCCAATTGACTTTGGGTAATTACTTAGGAGCTGTGAGAAACTGGTCTGATATGCTCGATGATTATGAATGTTTTTTTGGTATCGTTGATCTGCACGCAATTACCGTTCCTCCCAAGCCCTCTGATCTTCGTCAAAATGTTTACTCATGCATTGCCCAATACATTGCCTGCGGATTGGACCCCAAAAAATGCCACCAATTCGTACAATCCCATGTTATTGGACATACTGAACTCGCCTGGATTCTTACCTGTATGACTCCGATCGGTGAGTTGCAGAGAATGACACAATTCAAAGACAAAGCAGCCAAGCTCGGATTCAAGGTAGCGGAGGAAAAAGGTTCGGATGATGTAAAATTTACTCACGAGGGAGTGCGGGCACAGGCTTCCATTAATGCCGGACTTCTCTGCTATCCGGTACTCATGGCTGCAGATATTCTATTGTACAACGCAGAACTTGTACCTGTGGGGGAAGATCAACGCCAACATTTGGAACTCTGCCGTGACTTGGCCGGACGCTTTAATCAAAAATATTCAGAAACTTTTAAAATACCTGAACCCTATGTTCCGAAAACTGGTGCTCGTATCATGTCCCTGTCTGATCCAATGCATAAAATGTCAAAATCTGATAAAAATGAAAAGGCTACGATCTTTGTACTCGATAAACCTGAACAAATTAAGAAAAAAATTGGATCTGCGGTCACAGATTCGGAAGCAGAAATAAAAGCGAATTCCACAAAACCTGGTGTCTCTAACTTGCTTACTATCCACTCCTCTTTATCCGGAGAAAGTATCAATGACCTGGAGTCCCATTTCCTGGGAAAAGGATATGGAGAACTAAAAGCTGAAGTCATTGAATTACTTACAGAAAACCTCCGACCGGTCCGTGAATCTTATCATGAATTGATCAAGGATAAAAATTATTTGGATTCTGTTCTCAAGGAAGGTGCTCAGGCTGCTCAAAAAAGAGCGTATAAAATTCTTTCCAAAGTTAGCAGAAAGATTGGTTTGACTGAACGGGCAAGGAATTAAGCCGTGCTCACCGAATTTTTGGCTTGGTTTTAATTAAAAAAAACAACATTACATCCAATGGTGAAAGGTTGATGGATTACGATCTAGAAAATGAAAACGATGGACTCGGCAAAGGGCCATTTTATGGGGCGGCTGCCTTCCTGTTTCTAATCATTGCCCTCTTTGCTTTCGTTACTCTGAAAGAACAAGGTACTTTGGGGCATTGGGAAATTGCATCTTGTTTACTTGGTACAGGGTTAATATCCATCCTCCTTTTCCTCCCTCACTTTTTGGCAGGCATTATCGACCGCATCGAAGAAAAAAATACCCAAACAGACTCAGATCTAGCAAGCAAAGCATTTTACGAATTGAAAGAAGTACGCTCCGAACTTGATGCATTGGCGGTCAAGGTCGACAAGGTACCCACATTGGTCGATAAAATAGTATCTGATTCCCCGCTTCAACAAGCCGAGCAATCCCCAGATACCCTCATCGAAAAGCTTACTAATTTAGAAAATCAAATTAATTCTAAGCTCGATCGAATTGAGGAGGCCAGCTTAACTCAACCCCTTATTTCTGAAAACGATAGCGACCTTAACGAAGTCAAAGAGACTCTCGGAAAACTGATTGATAAAGTTGGCTTACTTCAAGAAAAAGTTGATTTCATTGCAGATAGCCCTCAAGGCAAGACCCCCATTGAAAAGGATCCGATTGTTAAAGAAAAGATTACTGAAGAAGTAGAACAGACAGCTATCGAAGAGGTTGATTTTGATTTAAACTCCGACGATAAATTGATTGAACCATCTATTGAAGAAGCAAATACACTCAAAGAAGAGGAAGAAGAACCCGAAATCTTGCCGGATGATATTTCGAACGATCAAATAGAAGATCCAAAGGAAGAAACTCTTGAATTAATAGAGGATGAAGTAGAAGAAGAGCCTGTACTGGACCCAGATATTGAACCAGAACATCTTGAAAAAATTGACTCCTTGCCAGAACCAGAGAGGGAAGACGAATACCCAGGGCAAACGATTACTCAGAAAGAACCTGAATTCGTGGAAAAGGATGTAGAGGAAAACTTGCCTAAAGAATTAGATCTTGGGCTACCTGACCCTGAAGAAACATTGCGTAAAGTAGATGCCCTATTAGCTGGAGAAGAGAGTTCTTTAAATGTCGATAAACCTGAAACCTCTAAGGAAAATAAAGAAAATAGTGGGCCCACCACAGTGGTAGCTAATGTAATGATTGGTATTGGTAATAAACCATATTTGCGGGGTGAGGGACCTGGGCTTAGTTGGGACGAAGGTGTATCTATGAATTTCATAGAAATCGGAAAATGGGCATGGTCTTCACCCAGAAAAAATGCTTCTTTAATTGTACAGGTGTATCGGAACGATCAAGATCCTGACAAAGGCGGTAAGATAGAGGTAAAGCCTGGTCAAAAGTTGGAAATCACACCGGACTTTTCTTAGAAGAGAGAAGATGGGTACGACCCGTCAGCAATTAATTGTTTGATCGAATTGACCACCAATTCCTTGTCTTCCCGGTAAGTCACCCCCATCCATTGACAGGAGGCAAGATTGGCCTGAATGTCAGCCCGACCCGACTTGATCCATTGATCCACCGCTGTGGGCAAGTAGAACTCATCGTTTATTAAATCCTGTGATGTCTCAAGAAAGTCTTTCAATTCACCCTCCAGAGCGGGGAAAACGGTTTGGGGAAAGGCCCATACATTCATCGATACAGTTTCCTCCCCAGAAAGAAAAAGAGACTCGCTCCGAGAATTTTTACCGGAAATTCTACTTTCAGAGTGGGCAATGCCTGACCATTCCTCAACCGAGTGCAAGTTACCCTCTTTAATCTTGCAAATCCCCCGGCTAACTGAGCCGTTTGAGGAAAGAGTTTCCTTCAAAAGATACCCCACCATGGATCCTATCATCTTTCCATCTGAGGAACCGAAATCTACAAAAGAAGAAATCGAATCGATTAAGGCAGAAAACGTGGCGGCACCATAAAAATCATCCGCATTGATTACGGCAAATGGACTACCTGCCAACACAGTGCGGGCGCACCAAACTGCATGTCCTGTCCCCCATGGCTTTTCCCGGTGGATCAAAATATCTGTACCTTCAGGAAGGTCATCCACTTTCTGGTAGGCATATTCAACCTCCATCTTATTTGCGTACTTCCTTCCAACCTGTTGATCAAAAACCTCCTGCATTTCTTGACGAATCAAAAAAACAACCCGTGAAAATCCGGCCTTTCTCGCATCGTACAAGGAATAATCCATTAAGGTTTCTCCATTAGGACCAATGGGATCGACCTGCTTTAGACCACCATACCGACTACCCATTCCGGCAGCCAGTACGAGCAAAGATGAGGAGGGCTGATTAGAAGTCATTTCTTAATGCAAAGGATAAATAGTCAAGAATCTGAGTAGTGCTCACAGCCTCTTGTCCGTGCTGCCTGGCCAGTACTTCGGCCGCACGACCATGCCAAAGTGCACCAAGCGCCGTACAGTCCACAAGTGAGCGTCCACCCCGTGCCATCAACGACCCAATGATACCACTGAGTAAATCTCCACTTCCTCCACGTGCTAACAGAGAAGTTCCGGAAAATAAATGAAGAACGGATCCCATGAAACGAACTTGTGAATGTGGACCTTTTCTCAGGATCACCCCAGGAAAGTCGGCAAGATATTCTTCTACCTCCTTTTTTCCCGATATTCGCTTAAGTTCTCCTTCATGGGGTGTGAGGACGAATCGATCCTTATTTTCACAGGAATCAATAATTTCCGGACG
>NZ_CAXLML010000075.1:0-36812 GCF_964187505.1 Candidatus Chordibacter forsetii | reverse complement strand
ATCAGCTATGAAACTAGGAGATCCACTTGAAATGGGAGTTCCTAATTTATAAGGATGGCTAGAGGCAAGGGAACCGGCCAAGCCCCACTTGTGGGCGAGGTAGCCCTCGATTTTTTGGCGTTCAGAATCGGAAACAGTAGAACCGGCAAAAATTATTTCCGATAGATAAGCACTCATTGGATAATTACCAGATGGTGAAAGTGCTCCAATGGCAGTTGTGTTCGTTCCCGCATTACCTGCGGCCTCGGTGAAGTCAGTTGAAGAGGCACCATCCAAGGAAACGGAACTTCCATTGGTCACTCCAGTATCTAAAATAATAGATAGGATGTGGTAATCCGTGTCTGGAGTGCGGGTAGACTCAAATGGGGTTGTTCCTCCTGCATTACTTACACCCCACTTGGCCACCGAGTTGGCATCAAAATTTAGGGTTGCTAATCTATCCCATCCTCCATTGTCGGATCCAAAAAGAGAACCTTCACCAGTTGTCGATTTTGAAGCAAACACAACAAAAATCGAAAGATCAGCCATAGTGGAACGATTGATGTTGATCGAGCTAACCAAGAAATCGCCGGTGAAGTCTATTACATTTAGACCATTTTGAGTGGCCGTATTGGTACTTGGCTTGTTATCGGCGGTTGATTGGGTTGCATGCTTGCTGTTACCACTCTTATCATTCCATTGGCTGACGGCATTGGAGGAATGAGTGATGGTGGATGCATCCGCTGCATCCAGCCATAGGTTCATGCTGGATACTTCAGAGGGAGAAAAAAGCTTTTTGGCGGTTCCGTGGCGGCCGGTGCCGGAGGAGTCGTTGGCATTTTCACTGTCGAAGTCCCACCGACCCTGCAAATTGGCTACCCCCACAGGGGCGGAGGGGAGAAGCACACCCAGGCTACGGCTGACCACCGTTCCCCCGGAATTGGATGCAATTGCCCGGAAATAATACACCTTTTCCAAATTGGGGATGGTGATGGTGGTGGAAAAGGTACCGGCTGCCTGGTTGGTCGAAATTGTTTCCTCGTTGTCCCAGGCGGTGGAGGGGGTGACTGCAGTTCCTCTGTCCTCATCTCCCCAGCGGATTTTCACTGTGGGGTTCTGCCCACCGGTGCTGTTCAACACTCCGGTAAGCACCGCCGTCTCCCGCGAAGGTTGGTTTACACTCATCGCCCCGAAACCGGCCGGGATGATGGTCTGGGCAATGGCGGCGGTGGTGCCAACCAGCGAGCCAAGGGTGAAAAGGAGGGCTTTATGGATGCGTATCGATCTCATGATATAATTTTGAGCGTAGCGTTAAGGGCAGGGCAAAGAGTTGCTTGGGTTAAAAGGAAAAATTCCCAACCATGAGCGAATGGGAAAAAAGCTGGTGGCGAGCACATGGCAGCAAGCGCGTGAGAGAAAGCGTGCCTGAGCACGCAAAAGAACACCTATTAGCCTTTAAAACCACCCCACATAACACCTTATTTGAGGGTGCCATCATATCTCTTCTGTTAAAGAAGGTCGCTAGATTGGATTGGAGCGATGGATAACCGATGAAACTTAGGAGTTAGGAATAATTAATACTTACGCGTGCGTAAGACTTGGTTTGGGTGAAATGGATATACCAACATATCCCCCTTCATCTTTGTGAAACGAAGAGTGTTTGTCTGTGGGCTGTTGGTTTGCTTAAAAAGCATGGTTGTAGGGTATTAACACTTAATCAACAAATGATACGCCAAACCAATAACAAAATTAAAATTTCTTTTAAATTATTATAAATTCGTAAAATATATTATATATTTATGTTATTTATTAGGTTATTTTTGCTAAATTTATAAACTTAGATCAAATCGTTTCACTCGCTTACGAATTCCTTATCCGAAAATCATCCTTTAAACATCAGATCGCTCTTGTTCTTTCGGTGATTTCTTGGTGAATTTCAAAGAATGGACAGATTTATTAAATTATATGCCCACTTTTTATTACTGACCTTGGGTTGTCTCCCCATGCAGGGTTCGTTGAATGTGATCTACCTCAACGCAGATGACCTAGGGGTGATGGATGTAGGGTTTATGGGCAGTAAGCTCTACCATACGCCCAACCTCGACCGTCTAGCCAATGAGAGTATGGTCTTCACGGATGGCTATGCTCCGGCTGCCAATTGTGCCCCTAGCCGTGCGGCTTGCTTTAGTGGGCAATGGGCGGTGCGCACCGGAGTTTACACCGTGGGTACATCCGAGCGGGGAGATGCAAAGGATCGCATGCTTATTCCCACGCCCAACCGGATGCATCTTGAAGATGAGGTGATCACCATCGCTGAGGAATTTAAAAAAGTAGGTTATCGTACCGCCCAATTGGGAAAATGGCACCTTGGAGAAGACCCAACCAACCAAGGGATTGATATTAATGTGGGGGGAAATACAAGAGGGGCTCCCCCTACCTATTTCAGTCCTTATCAAAACCCTAACCTCAAAGATGGACCGAAAGGAGAATACCTTACCGACCGCTTGACCGATGAGGCGATTACAATTTTGGAGAAATTTAAAGATGATCCCTTCTTTATGTATTTCCCTTTTTACAGCATTCACACCCCGTTACAGGGTCGTCCCGATCTCAAGAAAAAATATAAAAACAACAAGCAAGTGCACGCCGATTATGCGGCGATGGTGGAGTGCCTGGACGAAAATGTGGGTCGTTTGATGGGAGCCCTCGATGAACTTGGTTTGCGGGATAATACAATTGTTTTGTTTTCCTCAGATAATGGAGGAATCCGAAAATTATCGAAACAGGACCCGTGGCGGGCAGGGAAAGGTTCTTATTATGAGGGGGGAATTCGTGTGCCGATAACAGTACGCTGGCCTGGAGTGGTGGAAGCCGGTTCCACTTGCTCGGTGCCTGTGACCGGACTTGATTTTTACCCCACTTTTTTGGATGCAATTGAGGCGAGCCCATCGACGGGCAAGGTATTGGATGGAAAGAGTATACTTCCTTTGCTTACGGGTAAGGGATCGTTTCCTAAAGATCGTACTCTTTACTGGCACTTTCCGGTTTACCTACAAAACTATGCCGGCGAGGAGGACCAGTCTCGTGACGCCAAGTTTCGCACCCGTCCGGGTACTGTGCTCCGGAAAGGAAAATGGAAACTGCACGAATATTTTGAGGATGGAGCGCTCTTGCTTTACGACCTCGAAAACGATCCTGGCGAGACCCATAACCTTGCATTGGAAAAACCAAAGAGGTTACAGGCTTTAAAGGAGGATATGTATGCCTGGCGTAAACGGACCGGATCTCCGGTGCCCTCCAAGCGAAACCCCAAATACATTCCCCAAAAGATTTCTACCCGCTAGATGGATTCATCCATGAGATCTATTTGCAGTTTTCTTACCCTGTTTCTTACCTCTGTCCTGTGGGCGGATGATCCTGATTTGCAAATCTATAAGGAGGTGGATGGATATTCCCTGAATCTTCATATTTTTCGTTCCCCAGCTCATATTTCGGGAGCAGCGCCCAAGCCTGCCATCGTCTTTTTCTTTGGCGGAGGATGGGCCGGGGGCACGCCAACCCAGTTTTATCCCCAGTGCGAATACCTAGCGGATCGTGGAATGGTGGCAATGGCAGCCGAGTACCGGGTGAAATCCAGGCACAATACCACACCTTTCGAATGTGTGATGGATGGAAAGTCTGCTCTTCGCTGGATCCGTAAAAATGCGGCCAAGCTGGGAGTTGATCCGGAGCGGATTGGAGCGGGGGGAGGATCCGCTGGGGGACATGTGGCTGCGGCAGTGGCTACTGTGCCAGGTTTAAATGAAGAAGGGGAGGATCTTTCCATCTCCTGCCTGCCCGATACCCTGGTTCTCTTCAACCCAGTCTACGACAACGGACCCGGTGGCTTTGGGTATCCAAAATTGAAGGACAGATACCGGGAAATTTCCCCGATGCACAACCTGCGGGAAGGTATGCCCCCGACCATCGTTTTCCTGGGGGATCAGGACAGATTGATCCCGGTTTCCACCGCGGAAAAGTTCCGCGATGAGATGCGCAAACTGGGCAATCGTTCGGAACTGGTGGTTTATCCGGGCCAATCCCATGGTTTTTTTAACCAAGGAAAGCCGGGAGGTGGATACTTGAAGACCTTACAAGAGATGGACAAGTTTTTAAATTCTTTGGGCTGGTTAGAAAAATATTAGAAACTTTGAAGATCAGAAAAAGGACTGGGGTTGCCAATTTGAATTTTCCACCCTTCAATAACCTATCATGGGTTTGTTGAGAGCAAGAATGGGGTGGGTGATCGGGTTGCTCGCCGTGATTGCCCTGCTTGATTATTTTTGGATCGCTCCGGCCAACCAGACCTATGCTAAGAGCTATTTGAACGAAAGTATTGTACTCTCTGCCTCGACTTATGCGACCTGCCGGGTAATTAACGGCGGTGTATCCTCACTGCAGGAATCGAGCATCAGTATTAGCCCTTGGGGTGTGGGGATTGAGTATGAAGCCGGGCAGATTCTTGATCCCATAAATGATGCGGTGGAACGCTTGTCGGAGGCTTGCGTCCATTCGATGGCTCTGTTGGGTGTCCAGCGGATTGTGCTGGGAATCATTAATCAGTACGGGGTATTTCCCTTCTACCTGGCCCTGTGTGTTTTTTTGGGATGTTTACTGGTTGGCAAAGGAGCAAGGTTTGCCCGTTTGAGCGGACGTTTGGCCCTTCTGCTTTTACTCCTTCGTGTATCCACCCCGGTGTTGTGCTTTCTCGGTTCCCAGCTTAATCATCAATATTTTGATCCACGCATCGAGGAGCAGGCAGGGCAGTTGGCAGAGATGAGAGAGTTGGCATGGGCGGAGTTTGAGACTGATAGCCCGGTTCTTGAGGGAAAGACAGCCAGCACGGCCCCCCACCTTTCTCTATTACCTGATTTCTTGAGGGATATTGGAAACAAGGTTTCCCACTATGCGGAGTGGATGGAGAAAAGAACAAGGGCACTCAAGAATGCTCTGGTTTATTTCCGCGATCATTTTTCCGAAATTATGGAAAGCTTGACCGCTCTATTTGTACTAATGATCGAAAAAATCATCCTTCTGGCCATTCTCCTTCCCCTGGCTACGCTCTATGCTTTGCGCAAGGCTTACAGTTGGTTGGCAGAGGAGGAGCTCGATTGTTGGATTCCTCAATTATTTAGCCAATCGAGTAAACCCCGAAAGCAGGGCAATGAATTGGCAGGTAATTCGTCTTAGCCTTAATCTTTTTTTTCCTTCTCGGGAAGGTAGCGAGAAGTGGTCGGTCGCAAAAAGTTAGATGGAGCTTATCCAATTCAACTGCCAAACTCTAAAAAGAGCAATTTTTCTAATTTAGTTTAGCTTTTTGGGCCTCGATTAATTCACCAATTCCCTTTTCTGCGAGACCAAGGAGCTCGTCCAATTGTTCCCGGGTGTAGGTGGCTTCTTCGCCGGAGGATTGAACCTCTACGAATTCACCAGACCCAGTCATGACGACATTGGCATCTACGGAAGCATCGCGGTCCTCGGGATAGTCCAGATCGAGGGCACATTTTTCCTGGTATACACCCACACTGATTGCAGCGAGATAGTCCCGGATTGGGTCTTCCTTCAACTTTCCAGATTCAAGCAATCCATTGACTGCGATGCGAGTGGCTAACCAGGCTCCGGTGATCGAGGCAGTACGCGTGCCTCCGTCTGCCTGAATAACATCGCAATCGATCCACAGGGTCTTGTCGGTAAGTTTTTTTAGGTCCAGCACGGCCCGGAGGGAACGTCCGATTAATCGTTGGATTTCGATGTTTCTTCCATCCTGGCGGCCCCGGCTGATTGGACGGTCTTTGCGGGTAAGGGTGGCGTACGGAAGCATGCTGTACTCGGCAGTAAGCCAACCTCCCTGAATCTTTTGCTGACGCATCCATCCAGGCACCCGGTCTTCGATCATAGCCGAGCAAATGACCCGGGTATTGCCAAAGGAACAAAGCACGGAGCCGTTGGCATGGGGGGCAATACCGGTCTCAAAAGTAACGGCACGCATTTCATCGAGAGCCCGTCCGGAGGGGCGTTCAAAAATTTGATCAAGTTGGGAGGCTAGGTCGGTAGGTTCGTTCATGTTAGACATCATATTCAATTAAAGGTTCGGGGTCGAGTGCAGGAAGGTTACGCTCTTTAAATTTTTGTAAAAACCAGGCACGGGCATCGGGGTCTCCATGATGGAGAATTATCTTTCGCGGGCTAACCGCCTCGGCATAGGCAAGGAGTTCGTCACGGTCGGCATGACCACTCAGGTCGTACCGGTGTACAGATGCACGGACTTTCTGGCGAATATCGATGGCATCGAACAAGAAATCTTCCCCGTGCTCGGTTTCGAGCAATTGTCCACCGGGAGTGGAAGGATCGCAATAGCCCACAAAAAAGAGCCCGTTGCGATCGTCACCGAGCATGGAGGAGGCAAGCATGTAGGAGGGGGTGTTTTCTACCAGCATTCCACTGCTTACGAGGTAGATTCCTCTCATGGGTAGGGGTTCGCCGGGTTGTAAACGGCGGGGAAGAGGTTGGGCCCCAAGGCTGCGCAAAACTTTGCGTTTAAAATGTACCCGGTTGAAATTCTGGGAAATTTGATGGATGTGATTGACCAGGTCCATTCCCAGGCCAGAACAAAACACCGGGGTGGGGGGAAGGACCTTGTTTTTTCTCGCTTCGTCAAGGACGACCAACATTTCCTGCATCCTTCCCAGGGCAAAAACGGGAATGAGTACGGATCCTCCACGGGAGAGGGCTTTGCGAATATCTTCGAGCAGACGAGTAATTTCTCCTTCTCTTTGCTGACCAGGCGGACGTTCGGCACCACCCCGCGTGGTTTCCATGACCAGAAGGTCGACGGGGTGGCGGGGTAGTTGAGCTCCGTCGAGGGTGCGCAGATCATTGAATAATAAATCCCCGGTAAAAAAGACGCTCTTTCCTTGGTGGGTGAGCTCGAAGGATACGGCCCCGGCAACATGCCCGGCATGGTAGGCAGTGATTTCAATGGCCTGCCCATTTTTCTCGAACACCACAGGTTCTTCAATGGGGATAATTTCCATACGGTCGTAAAGGGCAAGAAGGTCGGCACGTCCGTAAAGAGGAAGTTCGGGTAGGTTGAGTTCACTGCGCTGACGTTTCATCACCGCGAGAGAGTTGGAAAGCATGCGACGGGCCAGGATGGAACTTGGGTAGCTAAGAAAAACGGGTGCCCGCGGATTTTTGCGTGAAAGCAGGGGCAGGCTACCCAGGTGATCGAGGTGGCAATGAGTCAGGAGGATAAAGTCGAGGCCGTCTGGATCGATCTGGTCGTGCCGGGGGACGGAATCGTTACCCGCATGCTTGGGGTGCAGCCCAGAGTCGAGGGCAAAACGAAAGGGCCCGATCTGGCAATAGGTACAATTTGCCCCGATTCCACCGTGGGGATTAAGGTCGGTAAATTTCACGAAGTAGAGGGAGGAATAGATGAATCAATAGGGACTTCCAAACGAAATGAATCCATGCGGACATGTACTTTATTTCCCTGCTCGTCGACCCCGTGAAATGACCCACGGGCCTCTGCCGATAGATGGGTTACATGGTAGCTGTTGTAGGAAAAAGAACCGCCGGGTTCAAGCACGGGGCATTCTCCCACAATCTTATCCCCCTCGACCACGGTGGTGGTGCCATCCTCATTGACGAGAATCCATTTTCTGCCCAGCAGGGTAATGGTGGACTCAGTCAGGTTGCGAATGGTCACGAAATATATGAAGGCATGCAGATGAGTTCCCTGAACGGCAGACTTTTCCTTGTGATGGACGAGTTTGTCGAGCTTGGCTTGGAGACCGTTCAGTTCTTTGCTGTCTTCTTGCACGGTTGATTAAGGAAAACAACCATAGCAGGGCGCGCATGTTTGACCAATTCTTTTTCACCGAGTTCAACGAGTTGTCCACAATTGGTGGAAAATCCTTGCCCGAAACCCATTGACTTGCAGTAAGTTTTTGATGTCCAAATTTGCACTGCTTTCGGTAAGCGATAAGACCGGGATTGTTTCCTTTGCCCGGGCCTTGGTCGATCACCATGATTTCACCCTGCTGTCCACTGGGGGAACAGCCCGTTTGTTAAGGGAGGAAGGGGTGCCAGTTACCGATGTTAGCGACCATACCGGCTTTCCCGAAATGATGGATGGTCGGGTAAAGACTCTCCACCCAAAAGTTCATGGGGGCTTGCTTTGCTTACGCGATGACCCCAAGCACCAGGCTGCCGCCCAGGAGCATGGAATTGGCATGATCGATCTGGTGGTGGTCAACCTTTATCCGTTTGAAGAGACCGTTGCCCGGGCGGGGGTTAGCTTTGCCGAGGCGATCGAGCAGATCGATATTGGTGGGCCTTCGATGTTGCGCAGTGCGGCCAAGAATCATCGGGATGTAACCGTAGTCTGCGACCCGGCAGATTATCAACAAGTTTTAAACTCTCTGGGAAGTCCACCAGCAGAAGCAGGGGATTTGCGTCGCCAACTTGCTCAGAAGGTCTTTGCCCGAACTTTTACCTACGACCGGGCGATCAGTGAATATTTAAACAAGCAGGATGATGAGATTCCTGATTTGGATGCCATCTCCGGCTTTCCTAAAAGCCTCGAAATCCAGTCTTCCAAGGGGATGAATTTGCGCTACGGAGAAAATCCTCATCAACAAGCCGCCCTCTACGGACAATTCCTCGATCATTTCGAACAGTTACAAGGAAAGGAACTGTCCTATAACAACATATTGGATGTCTCTGCTGCCGCCTATTTAATCGGAGAATTTGAACGTCCAACCGTGGCCATACTCAAACACACTAATCCCTGTGGAGTTGCCACTGCAGATGATTTGGAAACTGCCTGGGGGCGGGCCTACGCCACCGATCGTCAAGCCCCGTTTGGAGGAATTATTGTGGTCAATAATACTTTAGACCTGGGTTTGGCCCAAAAGATAGGGGAGATCTTTTGTGAAGTTATTATTGCCCCTGGGTTTACCGAGGAAGCCCGCGAGGTTTTTGCCAAAAAGAAAAATTTACGACTCCTCATATCCAAAGCGGGTTTTGGAGCCGAGACTTTACAGGAAATACGCTCCGTACCCGGAGGGTATCTCGCTCAGGATAGGGATCAGAAAAAAATTAACCCCAAGGCGTTTGAAGTGGTGACCAAGCGTCAACCCAGCGAGGAGGAATGGCGCTCGATGCTTTTTGGCTGGCGGGTGGTCAGGCATGTCAAAAGTAATGCGATCGTTTATTCCGGGGATGAGTGTACCCTGGGAGTTGGCGCCGGGCAGATGTCCCGGGTGGATAGCTCTCGCATCGCGGTTTGGAAGGCGGGCGAGGCTGAACTCTCCCTTACTGGATCCTCGGTGGCGTCGGATGCTTTTTTCCCTTTTGCTGATGGCTTGATTGCCGCGGCCGAGGCGGGGGCAACTGCCGCTATTCAACCGGGCGGAAGTGTGCGTGATGAGGAAGTGATTGCCGCTGCCAATGAGCGTAACCTGGCCATGGTCTTTACCAAAAATCGCCATTTTAAGCATTGATCGGTTCTTGTCTCTATCCTGAACTGCGTTAAAAATAATCAGTTAATGAGGTTTTTTCCCCAAGCTTTTCAATGGACCGTGCTAGGTCTGTTTGCCTACACTTTTTTACTTATCGGTTGTGGGCAAGCTATGCTTTCCGATGAATACCTAGCCAACCGTTCCAAAAAAGAGTTTGTTAAAATGAAGAAGAAGGAAACGGTCTCCTCCAACAAATCCCACCAACAAATGATTCAGGAAATTGGTGAACGGATTGCCGGCGTTGCCCAGGTCGATTTGCCCGGTACGGACTGGGAGTTTGTGGTTTTTCAAAAGGGCGATGCCAATGCTTTTGCTATGCCCGGTGGAAAAGTGGGGGTGAATAGCGGTTTGATTGATCTGGCTGCGGGTAATGAGGATGAGATTGCTGCGGTCATGGGCCATGAGATTGCTCATGTTGCATTGCGACACAGCAACAAGCGAATGAGCCAGGCGATCGGACTTGGGGTGGGGGGTGTCATTCTTGATGTTGCCCTGCGCAACCAAAGCTCGACCGATCGGATGCTTGGTCGGGCAGCTTACGGAGTTGGGTCCACTGTTGGGGTAGCCTTGCCCTTTAGCCGGGAAAACGAAATGGAGGCTGATCATCGAGGCTTGTATTATTCTGCTATGGCTGGTTACGATCCAAGAGGTGCAATTAGTTTTTGGCGAAAAATGGAAGCAAAGAACAAAGGAAAACGGATGCCTCAATTTCTGTCCACCCATCCAAACCCGGGCAACCGTATTCAATTTTTAGAGGAGAAAATGGACCATGCACTTGGTCTTTACCGGCAGGCAAAACAAGCGCGGGGAGAGCGAAGCAAAGGATGAGTCTGTTACTCGAAAATCCGGTCGAGGCCTTGCGGCGTTATGTCGCTCATCCCAGCGTCTCGGCAGACTCTTCCTTTTCTGAGGGAGTTACCGGGGCCCGGGATTGTGCCTGTTCCATGCTTCGTGAACTGGGGTTTGCTGTGGAACTGGTCGATACCCCCATTCATCCTGTAATCGTGGGAACACGGGGAGATCCTTCCTGGCCCGGTATTGTTATCTATGGACATTACGATGTTCAACCTCCCGATCCTCTTGATTTATGGACTTCCAAACCTTTCGAGGCCGTAGAAAGAGACGGGCGTTTATACGGTCGGGGGGCAGCCGACAATAAAGGGCCACAAATCGTCCATATGGCTGCTCTTGCCAGGGCTCTTAAAAAGAACCCAGATCTTCCCCTCCGTATTACTTACCTAATCGAAGGAGAGGAAGAAATTGGCAGCCCGAGTTTTCGAAAATTTCTTGAGGATGGAAAAGACAGGTTACAGGGAGATTTTCTGCTGGTTTCAGATACGGGCAGTCCGGGGCCCCAGCAATTGGCTGTGACCACCGGTTTGCGTGGCCTGGTTGCTTTGGAGGTCAGGGTTTATGGGCCCAGGCAGGACTTACATTCAGGCGTGCATGGCGGAGCCTTACTTAATCCCTTGCAGGCCTTGGCGCGTGCCTGTGCGTCCCTGCACGACGATAAGGGCAGGGTAACTGTGCCAGGCTTTTACGATGCGGTTCAGGTTCCCAAGGATTGGGAGCGTGAAGAACTGAGTAAATTGCCCATCACCGAGGCGGCTTATGCTGAGTTTTTGGGTGCTCCCGACTTTTACCCGCCACCGGGCTATTCGCCTTTGGAAGCAATCCGATTTTGCCCGACTCTCGAATTTAATGGCCTGGGAGGAGGTTACCAGGGAGAGGGCTCTAAAACAGTGATTCCAGCTGAAGCATTTGCCAAGATTACCTGCCGACTGGTACCGGATCAATCAGCTGAGGATATTGCCCAGAAAGTCGAGGCTGCATTACAGGCTGCCTTTCCCCCTGCGGTTCGTGTAGAAGTCGAAGCGAAGGGTGGGGGAGATCCCTATGCGATTATGCCCCCTGGCAAACCCGGAGCCGATGAGCACGCCAAACCTCTTCTCAAAAAAGCATTTCCTCTCGCGGAGGCCTGTATTGAGAAAGCTTTCGGATCGCGTCCCCTTTACTTGCGGGAGGGTGGGAGTATTCCCATTATTCGGGATTTAAAAGAGGTCGCGGGGCTTGATTCCTTGATGCTTGGTTTATTTACCAATGAGGATAATTTGCACGCCCCTGATGAAAGTTTTAACCTCGAAATTATGAACAAGGCGATCTCTGCTTTTGAGGAATTTTTCCTGGGCTTGGCAAAGACCTGAGTTTCTCAGAACCCTTCAGGCGACCCGCAATGCTTGAGATGCGGATTAGTTTCCTTTGTAGATTACAAATTCCGCCCGTCTGTCTAAGCGAGTTTGGTTTTCCAAAGCTTGTGGAATCGCAGCTTCATCCCCGATGGAAAGGGTATCAATCCGGCGAGGGTCGGCACCTAACTCAACAAGGTACTGCATAATCGTGTTTGCCCGTCGCTCGCCCAGTGATTTGTTGTATGCAGGAGTACCTTTCCAGTCGCAATACCCTTCGATGAGCAGACGAGCATCCCGGTTTTCCGCCAGAAATCCTGCCAATTCGATTACTTTTCCACGCTCTTCTGGAGAAAGGTTAAATTGATCGAAGTCAAAATAGACTGCTTCGAATGGACGAATGGAATTTCCCGGGTCGGAAAATAGTTCGTGTTCTGGATTACGAGGTTGGAGGAGGTCGGGAGTACCCAATAAACCCGCTACAGGTTGTCCTACCGGGGAAACGAGGTTTTGTTCAATTCCCCGATCCAAAATCATTCCGCTGAGATCACCCACAGGGGCTGATCTCGATAATTCACTTTTTGGAACCGCAGTGCGGGAGCAACCAGCAGACCAAGCAAGGAGCAAGGCCAGTCCGAAGAGGCCCGGGAAACGGAGCATTAATCAGGAACCGCTCAGCACCACAAAGTGGGCCTTGCGTTCCAAGGCGGATGTGGTGGAGTCTGCATCGGGAGTGGCAAGCTCATCTCCCATGGAGAGGATGTCAACCCGGTTGGTGTCTGCTCCGAGATCGACGAGGTATTGTTTGACACTTGAAGCCCGACGGTCTCCCAAAGATTTGTTGTAAGCGGGGGTACCTTTCCAGTCGCAGTATCCTTCAACAAGGATACGGGCGTCTGTATTGGCGTCGAGGTAAGCAGCCACATCCTGAAGTTTTGCCCGCTCTTCTGCTCCAACATTGTATTGGTCGAATCCAAAAAAGATCGGCTCAAAGGGACGCTCACCGTTGGCGAGGTTATCTCCCCAGAACGGGTCCTGAGGTGCCAGGCCATCGCCGGTTAAGCCAGTAATAGTAGCTCCGACCGGAGAGAGTAAATCCTCATCTTCTCCGCTAGTCCCGTCTCCATTTACAAAAGTTCCACGGGTTCCTCCTTTAAGCAACGCAGTGTCCTCTGGGGACAGGGCTTGCTTTTTGGAACAACCAATAAATCCAGCTGACAATAATGCCACGCACAATAACCACACATTTGATTTCATGTTTTTTATTTCCCGCTTTGAATGTTTGGGCTAAGACCCATCATCTTAACCACTTCTATATATTTCCTTGCACGCGCTCGGTTGTTCGTCAATGGGAAAAGGGTGGTATGATGGAATATTTTTTAATTGATAATGGATCGTTGCGACCGGGGTCTGTTTTACAAATGCGTAAAATCGCTCAAGAGTTGTCACAATCTTCTGGGCATCGGGTACGTCCCTTTGGACTTATGCATTCCCACAAAATTGATCCCAACCGCTTGGATGGTGAGCCGGGTGTATCGATGCAGGAATTTTTATCTTCTCCACAGGCAGATACAATTGATGAAATCCGAGCTTTACCCTTTTTTCTCGGCCCCAGTCTCGCCATCACCGATTGGTTGCCCGAAAATCTCCAACTTTGGAAAGATAAACAAGCGGAGACGCGTAAATTTCGCATTCTCAAACCATTGTATCAGCCGGGGGACGATCGCTTGGTTCGAGCAATTTCTGAACTCTGCCACCGAGCAGTCATACGGGCAGGATTTACTCTTCCGTATGTCGCTCTGGTCGATCACGGCACCCCGTTACCTGAAGTCAACCAGGTTCGAGAGAATGTGGGTAGCGAAATGGAAAAAATGATCAGCTCGGTGGTCTCTGGTTTTTCCACCTGCGCCATGGAAAGAAGGCCAGGCCCGCAGTACGATTTTAATGATCCCTTACTCGAGAATTTACTCTCCCGTTGGGTCGCCGATGGAGCCAGGGAAATCGTGGTTTCACAATTTTTTCTTCTTCCCGGGAGGCATGCCGGTCCCGATGGAGATCTTGCGGAAATCTGCCAACCGTTCGAAAAAAATGGGGTGCGGATCGAACGATCCGAAAATTTAGGGGACCATTCTTTGATTAAGGATATTCTGCTCGAGCGGATCCGCACAGATTTACAGAGTGACGAAAAACCTTAGGCGATTAAAAGAATACAGATTCCAAGTAGGATACAACCAGCAAGCCTTCTTGCTTTAACCCAGGGAGTGAGGGATCCCTCAGTTAACCCCAGCCTGCTTCCTAACCAGGCCACGAAAAGCAGGGTCCATAAACCCCGGCTTGAATAAACCACATTTACTTCGGTGGGCACACGGTAACAGGCAATGGCAGTGGACATAAGGACGGCCTGAACCGCGATTAAAAGACCACTCCGCCAGGCCCAGTTATCCCCCGGGTTACCACGGCTAAAAATAGGTTCCTCTTTCCAGGGTAGGAGGATGAGCGTAAGAAAACCAAGGGACCCAAAGATGCAAAAGAGCATACGCACGGGGTCCGTCTGGTGGCTAAAGTGAGGAACCATGGAGTCGAGCAAACTGAAGGCAGCGGCAGATGCCAGGGCGAGTAGAATTCCTTTGGCACTGGCCCGTCCACTGTTCTTGGCAGGCCAACCGATCAATCCAACTGCAACTGCGGTAAGACCCGCTGCAATCCAGGTGTCGGTGGATAGGGGTTGGTGTGAAAAGCCGAGGATGACAATAAAGAAGGCGACAAGGATCGACTTGATCCCCATGAGGGGAGAGACCATTGAGGCATCCCCTGCACGCAGGGCACGAAAAAGCAGTGCCTGAGCGAGAAGAAAGATCGCCCCGAGCCCGGACCCGGTGATCCATTCCTTAAGAGTTGGCCATCCTGGAGATAGGAAAAAGTGGGGAATAAAACAGACCGACAAAATAAGGTTGGAAAGAATTACGGTTCTTACCTGTCCACGTCCGAGTTCGAGTGCTTTTTTCCCGGCAATAGCCCCGCCCGCGTAGATCAATCCCGCAAGTAAGGCCATCAAGTAGGCGGTCCAGTTTTCATATCCGGAAGGATCGTTCATTCCAGTATTAATAGATGAAAATAGGTAGGCTCGGGAGCTGTATATGCGAAACGATCATGGTTTTAATGTACCTAGTGGGGTCCCTTAGTTTTAGCAATTGAGATTCGAAAAAGTGTGGGAAATATTTCCATTTAGTGCCATTAGTATATGAAATTTTTTTTAGTTTTTAATCTTATTTGCATGGTCATACTTTTATCTTTTTGTTGATCTATGTTTGTTAATTGAATGATGAATGCCCGGATTTGCCTGACCCTTTTTTTTTCCGTCGTTTCGACGTGGGCAGATAATACAACCGTCGATTTTGAAAAGGAGGTGTTTCCTTTGTTTGAAGAAAGGTGTATTGAGTGCCATCAGGCACCTCACGAAAAAAATGGCCGATTAATCAAACCGAAGGCAGGTTTGCGAATGGACGGGTTGGCCCATTTGATGTTCGGTTCAGATGATGGGCCGGTACTAGTTCCCAATCACCCGAGTAAGAGTCCGCTTTATAATCGGGTGAATTTGCCCTCGGGTGACGATGATCTAATGCCCCCGAAAGGAGATCCGCTGACTTTCGGTCAGAAAGATTTAATCCGACGCTGGATTGGGCAGGGAGCCG
This sequence comes from Candidatus Chordibacter forsetii, assembly GCF_964187505.1. NCBI lineage: Bacteria > Pseudomonadati > Verrucomicrobiota > Opitutia > Opitutales > Candidatus Seribacteraceae > Candidatus Chordibacter > Candidatus Chordibacter forsetii. Next base: position 21,389 of record NZ_CAXLML010000075.1, on the reverse strand, counting down.
ATTTTGGGAGTTGGCAGGGAGCCACCGATGGAATCGAGGATTTGATAAGGGAGGATGCGTTTGCTCCGGAAAAAGTTCCCGAATTTGTAACTTTCTATTTAAACCTGGGAAAAGGGCTAATGCCGGTGAATCAAAAGGTTTTAGAAAAGGCCAGAGAGCAAAGTGGTCTGCACATCCGTACCATCGGTCAGGATAGTCCTTTGTTGGAGGCCCGTTCAGTCACTCAGTTTAAAAAAGTGACCGATGAAAAAGTGGCGGCCTTGCTTCCCCTGGCTGATAACCTTGTACACCTGGACCTGCGCAACACTGCACTTACTTCCGCTGGTTGCGAAACTATTTCCAAGCTAACCAGGTTGGTTTATCTTAACCTGCGTGGATGCCCCATTGAGGATTCTGGCGTCCAGCAACTCACCACCTTACAAAATTTGCAAAGCTTGAACCTTGGACAAACACGCGTTACTTCACAAGGGCTGGTTGGGTTAGTTAAACTGCCTGCTCTTGACCGTTTAAACCTTTGGGAATCAAAGGCCGTCGCCCCTGAGCTTGTCCGTCTGATCAAGGTGCGTCCAGATTTGGAAATCATTAAGTAAATCTGTCTGCTTTTCGGTTCGCCCCGTCAGCCGTGCCTTGTTACTTCTAAAGGTCAGATGAAAAAGGAAATTCCATCAACCCAACGCGCCCTGCAATACCTTGAGCACGGAAAGCCCGAGGAGGTCTTGTCCTTAGTTGAAATCCCCGTGGCCAGCCCAGGGTCGGGCGAGGTGTTAATTGAAATGCAGGCCAGTCCAGTTCATCCCTCTGATTTTGGCTTAATTCAGGGGTCGTATGGCCGATTGAAGTCCCTCCCTGCTATTGCCGGTCGCGAAGGAGTGGGCACGGTGGTTGCAGTCGGGCAGGGGGTGGATGAAAAAGTAATCGGCCGGCCGGTCTCTCTTGCGGAAGAAGGGGGAGTTTGGCAGGAGTACCAACTGGCCAGGGCGGATGATTTAATTCTCTTTCCGGCCCTCGTTCCCTTTGAGCAATTAGCCGTCTCCCTGGTTAATCCCCTTACGGCCTGGCGTTTGTTGAATGATTTTGAATATTTAAACCCGGGCGATATCATTATTCAAAACGCGGGAAATTCTGCCGTTGGTCAGGCGGTGGTCCAATTTGCCCGTAAAATGGATTTGCGCTGCCTTAGCTTGGTGCGCAACCAAGCGAGTGTAGAGCCTTTAAAAGCACTTGGGTCAACAGAGGTATGGACCGATGATGATGAAGCTCCCAACCGGGTAAAGATTTTCACAGAGGGGAAGGGCTGCAAGTTGGCTCTCAATTCAGTGGGCGGGCAAAGTGCCCTGCGTCTGGCCAGGAGTCTGGGCTCGGGTGGAGTGCATGTCACCTTTGGGGCGATGGATGGATCAACCGTACGTTTTCCTACCCGCAATTTGATTTTTGATGATATTCGCATGGTTGGATTTTGGCTCGATCGTTGGCGCCGTAAACAAAGTCCGGCAGGTTTACGAAATGCCTGTGAGCAGGTTCTTCAACCCTTGGCTATGACCGATTTAAAACATTCAATTGATCAATGCTTTGATCTTGCGGACTTCAAACGTGCATTTGCCCGTAATGCTGAGCCCCGAATGGGCAAGGTGTTGCTCGTTCGGGATAAGGCATTCCTTGAATCCCTCGGTTAAATTAATCGTATAATCGCCGCCGCAATCCGGTAAGCGAAAAATATTTTCCCGGACACACGGTATGTTTGGGGTGAAAAAGGGTATGGGTGGTGACATCGTTTGCCTGAAGGTTGCAGCGCTTCATTAAATATTCGCACAAACCTTCAAGGGCAGACAATTGTTTGGATGTGGGCGGACGAATCTCGAAGTTTCCAATGAGGCAGATACCAATACTTGTTTGATTCCATGCCTGTTTTTTAACATGGCCCCCGTCGAGTTGTCCTTTCCATCGATTGCTCAAATAAATTTCTCCGTCCCGGGCTTTGCGTGAACCATTCGAGATTACGAAGTGGTAAGCTAATCCGTTCTTCATGCCACGGGCAAGGTGGACTTTGTGCATATTTACCGCATCATCAATTGGAGTTGCGGAGTGATGGACAATAATACGTTGCCATTTGCCTGAGGTTGGGCGGATGGAATTGAGTTTTGATAGGGTGGAGGAGTCGAGTAATTTAGCAGGTGCTTGCCTCCTTGAGCCAGACAGAGGGATGGTGATTTTCTGTCCCACGCGGATGAGGTCGGGACGGCTAATTCGATTAATCAGAGCGAGGTCGCCAGAGGATACCCCAAAGCGTTTGGCAATTAATCCAAGGCTTTCCCCCTTACGTACAACATAAGTGACTTCTTTAACCTGGCCGGTGGGAACTTTTAACTTTTTGCCAACATAGAGGAGGTTGGGATTCGAAATTCCATTGTATGCCTGGAGGGTGGATACAGAAACTCCATAGCGCTTGGCAATCCCTCCAAGGGTCTCATTTTTTTGCACCACATGAATCGAGTTTGCCAACAGACAAATTAAAGATATCCAAAAATACCCACAGCAAAAAATTACTTTCCTCATCGTACCACCGTCCTATAGAGTCGAAATTCTTTTGGGTATGGCAACCCTGAATTCTATAGATGTCAATGATTGTAGTCGTTCGACTTTGCCCTATTCCCTAGAATGAGATAAATGGGTAAACATTATGAAACTTAAAACCAAGGCATGGCTGGTTTCTCAGGGACTATTAATCACTACAGCAGTAGTGATTCAGTTAACCTTTTATCGTGAGATCAAACTCGGCCCGTTGCTTGGGATGGCCAAGAGACCGTATTGGGAAATAATTACCGATCGGCCACCTGAGATTCCAGAATTTATCCGAGAAAAGCAATTGCCTCCTAAATTGTGGGACGCCCGACTCCCCTTGTCTCTTGATGAGATCCGGGCAGCTAACTTGGCTGGACATCGAAGGGGACACCGGAGGGAAGAGGGATTACGAACCGCCTTTTATGGAGCCTGGTTGGTTAACGGTCTTTACTTTGGCGTTTTTCACCTCCTATGCTGGCGTATTTCAGCCCAGGTTAGACCTCGGGGCATTCAACCAAGCTCACCTAAACCAAATCATTAGTATTGCTTAGAAAAGTATCCGGCTTTAAATAAAAAATTACTTTATCTAATGTGAAGAAATCATTGTTATTTGTCCTCTTATTCCTTCATTGGGCCTACTCGACCGGGTTTGCTCAATCTTCTAATGGCTTGGGTGCGAGAAAAGTGCAGGACTATTTCCAGGATGTGGAGAGCAAGAGTTATTACCAGCAAGAGCGCATTCGTTCGATGAAGGGAGAAATGAACGAATATTCCGAACGGTTACACAGCCTGCAGGATAAATTTCAACAAATTTTTTACGGAAGATCCACAGATGAACTTCATCAATCTCCATTCGGTGAAAAAGAAAAAATCTCCTACCCTAAAAGAAAGTACCGCGAGCCCATGCCCGAAGTGGAATCGATTGTTCCTTCCACAAAACCCGCTTCAAGCTTTCAAAGTCGTTCAAACCAACTCGCCTTTCGTGTTGATGAGCCTCAACCTCAATCTCCAACTGCTGAGGTGAATGAGCAAACCAGTTTGCCTGAATTTCCGAATTCCTCATTTAAGGTCGAACCTACTAAATATTCCGAGGAACCCGTTCGGGATCAACCAGTTTCCTATGAACCGGAGACAGGCTCCGATTCCGGAGGTTATTTTATTCTCCGTCCTGGAGTTATTTTTCCATACGAAAAGAAGACAACCCATCAAAATTCAAATACCATCAAACACCGTGAATACGATGTGGGCTTGGCAGTTTCTTTATCTGGTGGATACAGGTGGAACGGATGGAAGCTGGGAGGAGGAATGTTATATCGTCAAAATAAGCACGATTCTGAAAGCTTTGAAACAAATGGCGGAAATGATGAGCCTTTTGCAGATGGAAGTAAGTCGATGTCGATAGCCGGGTTTATTGAGGGCGGTTACACCCATTCTTTTACCCACTTATTTGGTATTTATGGAACCATTGGTTTGGGGTATGGGGTGTCGGTAATTGAGGATTTTGCTCCCGCACTGTCAGCCGGAGCAGACCGTACGCGCTTGGATCCCTTCTTCCTTGCCACTTTAGGCCTTGGAGCAACATGGACGCCGATTGACAACTTCGCACTTAGTTTAGGCTACCGTTACCTTTATGAGGACGAAGTGCCGGCACACGCCATTGAAGTGGGAATCGAGGGAAGATTCTAACGAATGAACCCACCCCAGGGAGGGGAAAACGAAGCACCCCACCATCAATCCTTCGGTCTTAAAACTCTTCTTTCTCCACTTGGTATTCTCTACCGGTTGTGGACTATGTCGATTCGGTTTCAATACCATGATGAGGACGGTCGGGAGGAATTTCAAAAAATTACCGAATCTGTGACCGTCATCCTTTGGCATAATCGGTTGTTTCTTGCGGGCGAGTGGCACCAGCGTTTCCGGAAAGGTAAGAGACTTTATGGATTAATCAGTGGGAGTCGGGATGGTGCCTGGTTGGAAACTTTTTATAAATGGGCGGCAATCCGGGCAATTCGTGGATCTCGGAATCGTCGTGGGGCTCAAGCCACGCGGGATCTCATTCGTAAGGTCAAAGATGGTCATGATGCGGGCATCACTCCGGATGGATCGCGAGGACCAAAATATGAAGCAAAATCGGGAGGTCTACTTGTTGCCCGGGCAAGTCGTTCCCCAGTTGCTCTGGTTTCCTTCTCTTATGGTCGAGCAATTCGGCTGAAGTCCTGGGACGAATTTGTCATCCCCCTTCCTTTTTCCCGCGTACGCCTGCGCACTCGAATCTTGCCCAATGAGGAATTATTCAAAGACAGGGACTTGGACCAAGCGACCAAGCGGGTACAGGAATGTTTAATGGAAATGACCGATGATTAAGCCTGATTCTTTGCTGGAAGTAGATCGCTTGTCCAAGCGTTTCCGCTCGAAATGGGCAGTCAATGAGCTTTCTTTTTCCCTCTCCCCCGGATCGATTATGGGCTTGCTTGGTGGAAACGGAGCGGGCAAGACGACCACTTTGTCTATGCTCCTGGGTTTGCTTGAACCTACCTCTGGTTCCATCCGTTTGTTTGGTCATGATTTCGTCAAAAATAGGCATACGGTTTTGCACCGGATGAACTTTTGTTCCCCCTATGTTGATCTTCCCCAAAGGTTAACTGTTCGGGAGAACCTCCGGGTTTTTGCCCGTCTATATGGCGTAGATAATTCTTCTGCTCGAATTGAGGAATTAACTGCAGATTTTCGCCTACTTGAATTAATGGACCAACCGATTCGCCGGCTTTCTTCTGGACAAAAGACCCGGGTTTCTCTGGCCAAGGCATTGATCAATCAACCTGAGTTCTTACTCTTGGATGAACCCACTGCCAGTCTATCTCCCGATGTTTCTCAATGGATTCGGCAGAGATTGAGGGATTATCGGGATCAAACCGGTGCGAGCATTCTTTTTGCCAGTCACGATATGCGCGAAGTCGAATTGCTTTGTGATGAAGTAGTCATGATGAGTCATGGCCGTTTAATCGAACAGGGGAGTCCCCAAGACCTGCAGGACCGCCACCAACGGGGCTCTTTGGAAGAGGTCTTTCTTGCTCTCAATGAACAAGGGGGTGGGGCATGAACTCTTCAACCATTGGTCGAATTTCTGCACTCTTACTGCGTTACTTTTTTCTACTCCGATCCTCCTGGCCACGGCTTTTGGAAATTGCATACTGGCCAACTGTACAGATGATTATCTGGGGCTTCACCTCGGTTCATTTTTCCAATTCCAGTCCGGAGTTGACTGCGGGAGGAATTCTTATTTCTGCGGTATTGGTCTGGGACTCGCTCTTTCGTTCCCACATTAGTTACACTCTTTCATTCCTTGAAGAAATGTGGTCCCGGAACTTGGCCAATTTATTTGTCAGTCCCCTGCGACCCTGGGAACTTATTCTTTCTCTCGCCACTGTAAGTATGATTCGTACGCTGATTGGGATGGTGCCTGCCGCTCTGCTGGCTATTCCCTTTTTTGGAGTCTCAGTCTTTGAACTTGGTCTTCCCTTGCTCGGATTCTTTCTCAATCTTGTTTTTACCGGATGGGCGATTTCACAGGCGGTCACCGGTATCTTACTACGCTACGGATTGGGTGCAGAAAGCCTAACTTGGATGCTTCCTTTTCTTCTCGCCCCTTTTTCCTGTATTTATTACCCCCTCGAAACTCTTCCTGGTTGGATGCAGACCATTGCCCAATACCTCTCGACCACCTATGTGTTTGAGGGTATGCGGGCCTTGATTTTGCACGACGAATGGAAACCCGACCTTCTTTGGAAAGCTTTTTTCTTAAATGGAATTTATTTTATTCTTGGATTGGGTGTATTTTGCCTCGCTTTTCGCTCAGCAAGGAATCGTGGATTACTTCTGCAATCGGGCGAGTGATCGGATCAATTTTTCTTCGTTGTCATCTGAAAGAGGTAGGAATTTACTCGCCTTCCCACCATCCAGTCGCATGGGTAGATTGAAGAATGAAAAAACGATATGTTGTTATTATGGCCGGTGGCCGGGGTGAAAGATTTTGGCCACAAAGCCGTTTAAGAAAGCCTAAACATTTATTACCCATCGTGGGAGATTCTCCGATGCTTGCCCAGACGGTTGATCGTTTGAGCGGGCTGGTCCCGCCAGAACAGGTATTTGTTATTACCAACGCTGAGCAACGGGATGCGGTGCTTGAAAGCTGTCCAGGGCTCCTCCCTGAACGGGTTATTGGAGAACCCCAAGGGCGGGATACCGCTGCTGCGGTCGGGTTGGCCGCATTGCTTGTCGAGAGTTCTGACCCGGGAGCTGCCTTTGCCCTCCTGCCCGCGGATCATGTGATTGCTGATGGCGATGGATTTCGCAAAGTCTTAGCCGGTGCTTTTGAGGCAGCGGAGAGTCAGGACTTTTTGGTGACCATCGGGATAAGTCCCGATTTCCCTTCCACCGGATACGGATATTTAAAACAGGGAGGAAATCTCGAAACTGCAAGTGACCGTCCGGTTCATCAGGTCGAGCGATTTGTGGAAAAACCTAACCTGGAGAAGGCGGAGCAATACCTCAAGGATGGCGGGTATTTTTGGAATGCGGGCATGTTTGTCTGGCGACCTCAGGTCATTCTCTCAGCCATCTCCAAGCATGCACCAGAACTTAGTGCTGGGTTGGAAGATTTATCTGCTAGCTGGAGGGATTCTGGATCGATCGGACAAGCAATGGATAAGGTCTATCCAACGCTTAAGAAAATCTCCATTGATTTTGCAGTCATGGAGAAAGCCGAAGGAGTAGTCATGTTGGAATCCGCTTTTGATTGGGATGATGTCGGAGAGTGGCCCGCCATTGCCCGGCACTATCCAGCCGATGAACAGGGTAATGTTTTTAAAGGTGCTGGTGTAGCCTTGGACGCAAGCGGAAACCTCAGTTATGCTGAACCCGGACATACCATCTCTTTGCTCGGGGTAAAAGATTTGATCGTGGTACAGTCAGGAGATGCTACCCTAGTTTGTCACAAAGATTGTGCTCAGGAGGTCAAGGCAATGGCCCAAGAGGTTTGCCGGCAAAAACCCGACCTCGCCTAAGCTATCATAGCACGGTATGCCCAACTACCTGGGGATTGATTACGGAACCAAACGAATTGGACTCGCCTGGGCAGATGATTTATTAATCCCTTTACCAGCCAGGGCTGTGCCAGGGGTTGAATTCAAGGGTTGCTGGGAGGAATTATCCAAGGAGGTGGAGCTTCGTTCGATCACTGAATTGGTGGTGGGTTACCCGGTGCATATGGACGGAACTGTGGGCAAACGAGCCCAGGAGGTCGACCGCTTTATTAAGGAGTTAGAAAAACATTTTGGCTTGCCGGTGCATCGTACTGACGAGCGGTTGACCAGCGCTGCTGCCCGCGAAACTATAGGCGGGAAATATTTGGCCAAAGGTGCGGATAAGAGCGGGAGGGTGGATTGTGCCGCTGCCTGTTTAATCTTGAACGATTTTTTAAATAAGTGAAAGAAGCGATCAAGCCAACTCGCTGGCGGTGTTTATGTGCCTATGATGGTACCGAGTTTAATGGCTGGCAAAAGCAGCCAAACCGCAAGGCCGTACAGGACAAAATTGATGAGGCATTGGCAGAAATCTTTGGCTGCACAATTCGTACGATTGGCGCGGGGCGGACCGATGCTGGAGTCCATGCTGCCGGACAGGTCTTTCATTTTGATGCATCCTGGAAACATCCCGAAGATTCACTCCTTCAGGCCTTGCGGGTTCGCCTGCCAGTGGGAATAAGTCCACGGATGGTAACGGCAGTTCCCGATCGTTTTCATGCCCACATCTCTGCCCAGGGAAAACGCTATCGTTACCGGATATGTCCAGGATGGGCCATGCCAGAAAAGGACCGATTTGTCCATTCGATGAAGGGGCGAACTTTACAGCTCGACCGGATGAAAGAAGCCGCAAGCTTCTTCTTGGGCACTCATGACTTTGCTGCCTTTGCTGCCAACCGTGGTCACGGAGAAAAGGAACCCACTGTGAGGAAATTGTGGCGCTCGGAATGGCGGGTGCAAGGGGGGGAATTACACTTTATAACGGAGGCCAAGGGATACCTTTATAAAATGGTACGCAGTATGACGGGGGCAATGATCGATGTTGGGCTGGGCAGAATGGAACCCTCCGAGATCTCGGAGATTTTACTGAGTTCAAAGCGGACCGGCCGGGTTGTCAGTGCACCTGCCAGAGGATTAAGTATGGAAAAAGTCTTTTATCGGTTGCCCAAGTTGGCCAGAAGCAAGTAGTTGTGGATATCGATTGGATTGGCTGGAAGCGTGCCTTGATCGATTTATTTTTCCCCGGCGATTGTCCGATTTGTAAACGAGCCGCTTACCTGGACGATGTTTCCTTTGCCTGTCTTTCCTGCCTTGATGAGGTCGCCTGGATCCGGGGTGCCCGCTGTAAATTTTGTGGAGTGGGTATGGATGGGATGGAATATGCCGGTCTGACCTGTAAAAACTGCCGTGAACGAACACCACTTTTTCAGGGTGGTCGTTCCCTGTTTCATCTCAACCCGGCTGGTCGATCCATAATTCATGAAATCAAATATCAGGGGAACAAACGCGTACTTGAGGATATTTCTTTTTTTCTGGAACGGGCTCCGGGTTTTTTGGATTTTATCACCGGAACGGTTCTTATTCCCGTACCTTTACACCGTAAAAAATTAAATAAGCGCACCTACAACCAAAGCCTTTGGATCGCTAAAGCTCTTGCCAAGGAAGCAGGGATAAGCACGGTTGTCTATGATTGCCTTATTCGAACCCGCCACACGCCCAGTCAAACCAAGCTCGATCGCGAACAGCGACAAAAGAACATGAAAAATGCCTTTGCCCTCAAGCAAGGAACTTGTTTGGATGGTTTCCATAGAGCGGTTCTCGTGGACGATGTCTACACCACCGGGGCCACGCTCGATGCTTGCGCACAAGCGCTCATCGATAGTGGGTTCGGACAGGTGGAGGTAGCGACACTAGGACATGGATAACCCAAACTTCCGAATATGTCTTTTTTCAGCAAGCCCAAGTATTCCAAGGTAAACATTAAATCCCGAGAAGGGGTGGCCAAAGGATTGTGGACCAAGTGTCCAGTTTCCGGCGAGATGGTTTACGCAAAAGAACTCCAGAAAAACCTCATGGTTGTTCCGAGTAGTGGATATCATTTCCCTCTGCCAGCCCCGGAGCGTATTCAATCGTTACTCGATTCGGGAACCTTTAAAGAGTTCGATGCCAAGATGCGATCAGGAGATCCCCTCAATTTTAAGGGCTTGGCGTCCTACCAGGATAAACTCGAACAAAACCGGGAAAAGACCAAACTTGAAGACGCAGTTATTGCGGGCATGGGGAAAATGGACGGACGAATGGTCAGCTTGGCTGTGATGGATTTTCGTTTTCTTGGAGGCAGTATGGGATCTGTGGTAGGGGAAAAGATTACCCGTGCAATCGAGCGTGGCCTCGATAATAAGGCACCAGTGATTGTGGTCTCGGCATCCGGTGGAGCCCGTATGTATGAGGGCATACTCAGTTTAATGCAAATGGCCAAGACTAGTGCCGCACTTGCCAAACTTGCCAAGGCTCGCATTCCTTTCTTTTCTGTTCTGACTAACCCAACTATGGCAGGAGTGATGGCCAGCTACGCATCCTTGGGCGATGTAATTATTGCCGAACCCGAGGCTTTGATTGGGTTTGCTGGTCGCCGGGTAATTAAGGAGACCACGCGTGCAGATCTTCCCGAAGGCTTTCAGACATCTGAGTTTTTATTGGAGCATGGATTAATTGATCAAATTGTAACCCGCCACGATCTGCGGGATCGTTTGATCAACCTGATGGGCTATTTAGCAGGGCCAATAAATGCTAAGGCTCCCAAATCCACCCCCCCCAGGAAAAGAACTGCTCCCAAAAAGAAAGTGGCCGCAGTCAAAAAGCCTCCAGCCAAAAGAAAACCTGCCCGTAAAGCTTGATTCCCCCCTTTTTCAGGGTGGAGTATCAGCACCGATAATTCCTGACTGTTCTATGAATCAAACCCTGGAGTTTTTGTACTCCTTGCGTAACCAAGGTTCGAAGTTTGGAATCGAACGGATGCAGGAGTTTTGCAAGAAATTGCAAAATCCCCAGTTTTCTTTTCCTTCAATTCACTTGGCAGGTACCAATGGGAAGGGTTCTGTCTGCACCATGCTCGATTCCATTTACCGTGCTCATGGGTATAAGGTGGGATTGTTCACCTCCCCACATCTTATCGAGCTAGGAGAACGCATAAGGGTAAACGGCAAACTTTTATCTTTTCGTCAAATTGAGGAATGGACCGATCAATTGATGCCCATTTTTAAAACGATGAAAGAAAAAGACCCCGAAATGCGTCCGACTTTTTTTGAATTAATGACTGCGATTGCTTTTCTCGAATTCAAAAAACAAAAAGTTGATCTCGCCATTATTGAGACTGGACTCGGTGGGCGGCTCGATTCTACAAATGTGCTCGACCCTCTAATTTCTGTGATTACCACCGTGGGGTATGACCATTGCGAAATGCTTGGAGATAAACTTGAACAAATTGCTTCCGAAAAAGCGGGTATCATTAAAACCGGTAAACCCGTGGTTGTCGGGTGGCTCAAGCAGGCGGCCCGCGAAGTGGTTATCGAAAGAGCAGCTAAGCTAAATTCTCCAATCCATTTACTCGACGAGGAAACAGGAGGCAGGCTTCCCCAAACTAACTTGGCAGGATCATTCCAGCGCCGAAATGCCGCCCTTGCTCAAAAAACGGTGCAATTGCTCAGCTCTACCTTTCCGGTGGATCAACCTATTATTGAAAAGGCGCTGCAAAATGTAACATTCCCAGGGCGGTGGCAAAAGATATCGAAGGCCCCGACTCTTATTGTCGATGCCTGCCATAATGGCGAAGGTGCAGATGCCAGTCTTGAACTTTGGGAGCGTTTGCCAAGTCATGCTGAGGTTTGGTTTGCTGCCTGTGGGGAGGAACGGGCTGAGGATGTACTATCTCCTTTACTCCAATATGTTCAAAAAGTCACTCTCTTTGAGATTGACCAACCCCGGGCATGTACCCATCAGGTTTTGCAAAAAAAGATTAAAAATTTTCCCGGTATGGTAAAACTTGCCCAAGAGAAAGATATTCCCCAATTGCACCAACAACTCAGTCCAAATTCTTTTGTACTAATTACTGGGTCGATTTATTTGATCGCATCCATTCTTTCCTTTCATCAGCACGCTCAAAAATCAAAGAGTAGTCAAAGCTGGCAAGATCTTTGGTGAACTTTCTCAATTTTTCCGCCCTTGGGTAAAGCATTCGGTTTTTATTTTGATTAGCGAAGGGTCGCTCATCTTGGGAAAGAATTAAATTAACCACGAAAAAGGTACAAAATATGTGCTCCTGGTGACAGAAATTTGCTTTTGATCAAATTGTGAACAAATTCTTAATCCATGGCGAATAAGTTTGTACAACTTGGGCTTGGAAAGTTTCTCGTTTTTGTCTTTATTTCTCTTTTTCTAAGGGAGTTGCAAGAAAGAGTTGCTATCCTGATAAAACAAGATGAAACTTATTAACAACACTAGATACAGGGGGTATTTTGGAACTTAAACACTACATACAGGGGGCAGAGATCAAAAAAAAATCAACAAAGCTAATTTTTTTCTTTTCTTTTTCCCGGGCTATCCTCACTATCGGGAAAGTCGTCGAAGAGTCTCTTTTTCCAAGCCCCGGAAAAGCAATTCAGTTTCTCAGTCGGTGGTATCAGCATGAATTTTAACAGGTAAAGAAGGGGAAATATACATTATGGAAAAAAAATACGAAATTGGCGGAAAAACCTTCGTTTTAAACGAAGAAAAAGCGGTACAGGCATTTCAGGAAAAAATGGTGATTAACGGGCGTGACACCATGACTTTCAATTTGTTACCACTCAAATACCAGTGGGCTTACGATCTCTATCGCAAGATGAAGTCCAACCACTGGGAACCGGAAGATATTCCAATGCAAAAAGACCTTGAGCAATGGAAAAATCCCGCTGAGTTATCGGATGGTGAAAGGTGGATCATCATGATGGGAATTGGTTACTTCTCTGCAGCTGAAGGCATTGTGGGTGACAACATCCAGCATGTTGTTCGCGAACTGGTTACTGCTCCCGAACTCAAGCTCGTATTAGGCCGCCATGCTCAGGAAGAAAATATTCATGCGGACAGCCTGCTCTACATGATTAGTTCATTGGGCATCAACCCGCACGAGTGTGAGGCGATGTTTGAACAAATCGAAACCATTCGTCAGAAGAACGAGTTTGTTACCCGCATTTCTAAAAATATGCGTCGTGATCTCGACCTTACTATCACAGAGAACAAGCAGGAGTTCGCCAAAAATATCTTCATGTTTGGGCAGTGTATGGAAGGAACCCAATTTTACGGATTGTTTGGTATGGTCTTAAGCCTTGCACGCCAGAATAAATTTCCAGGTATCGGGCAGATGTTCCGTTACACCCTTCGTGACGAGTCCAACCATATTGAATTGTTCCGTAACCTTTTCCGTGTGCTTATCGATGAAAACCCGGATATTTGGACGCCTGAATTCCGCGAGGAATTAGTCGAGGTGATGAAAGAGGCTGTGGTTCTGGAAAAAGAATTTATCCGGGATTGTTTGCCTGTTAATTCCGTGGGATTAAGTGCCGATGAATTTTGTACCTACATTGATTACATTGCAGACCGTCGACTCAATGGAGTAGGGCTTGAAGTCCTCCACCCTGGCTTGGAAAACCCGTTTCCTTGGCTCGCCGAAATGATGGACGTCAAAAAGGAACAAAATTTCTTTGAAGGCCGGGTAACCGAGTACCAAAAGTCTTCAGCTCTTTCTGAGGTTGCAGACGACGAGTTGTAAGAGTGCCTACTTAACGACTAGTAGGTAAAAAATAAAATATTAATTCTATAGGATGGAAATTTGACTGATGCGTAATACGATATTTGAGGAAGATCGATTGTTGACCAAAGCGGCGGAAACGCCTCGTGAAAATAAACCCCGGTTTGACTGGGCGGAGGACCTGGGGGGAAATCGTTTTGAAATTCCGAAAGTACGAATTACGGATGGCGCGGGTGATCGTGATTTCCACATCGCCGAGGTGGCCGAGGTTATTGGGGAGGCGTTGACCGACCTGATGATCTCAAGGGAAGAAAAGGAAATATACACCCAACAGAACCGGGAGCTCGTGGTGGAGTCTTCCCGGCTCGTCGCCAGTCGCTTAATCGAGCGGTTGGGGCAAGAGGAGGAAGGCGGTGCCCCCCGCCTCTCCTTCGACGACTTGCACAAACTGATCGAAAAAGCATTGGTGGAAAACGATGCTTACGATGTTGCTAAGAGCTTGGTCTTTTCCAGGTCGAATCATGGTGGATCCAGCGGACATATTCCTGCGGCCGGACGAGTCGACAGTTCTCTCATTCGTTTAATTCGTAGGAGTGGACAGGTTGTTCCTTGGAATTCGTCTAAAATTGAAGTGGCTATTCGTAAGGCTTTTCTTTCCTTACGTTTGGATTCTGAGCCTGCAGTTAAGGTGTCCGACTCGGTAACCCGCCGGGCGGTGGAAACCGGTCAGGCATTTATCAATATCGAAGATGTTCAGGATTTTGCACAAGAGGAATTGATGAAGCATGGCTTCTTCAAGGTTGCTGAGTCTTACATCCTTTACCGTGCACGCCGCCGAGTCGAACGTGACACTAACGAAGACCAGCATGAAGTCCGTCAGGACTCCATGATTGTGGTCAAGAAAAAGGATGGAACCACCTTCTTTTGGGATGGGTTGGATCTTAAGAAAAGAATTTCATTTGCTACAATTGGTTTAGATTTATGTCTTTCTGTTGAGCAGATTGAAGAAAGTCTTCGCCGATCAGTCTTTTCCGAAATAACTGAAGAGGATTTGCGCAAGACTATTGTACTCAACGCCAAGACCTTAATTGAACGGGATGCCGATTTTGCTAAGTTTGCTGCCCGTATACTTCTTACGTATCTATATGAAGAAGTACTCGGATGGGATGTTTCCCAAAACAGTATCGAAGAGATTCGTACCTTTCATGCCAAGGAATTCAAAAAATATTTAAAAAGGGGTGTGGAGATTAACCGGTTGGATAAAAAACTTCTCAAAATTGACATCGATAAACTTTGCCAGGCTATTGATCCCTCGGCCGATCTCGATTTTGATTATCTTGGTATCCAAACACTTTACGACCGTTATCTCGTGGTTGATAAAACCGGAGAAACTGCACGACGTATGGAAACCCCACAGTTTTTTTGGATGCGTGTGGCTATGGGGATTTTTGCCCACGAAGAACAACCTGAAGAACAAATTGTTGCCCTTTATAATTTGTACAAGAGTCGTCGCTTTTGTTCATCGACTCCTACTCTTTTCAATTCGGGCACGCCTCATTCCCAACTTTCTTCCTGCTACCTTTACAAAGTTGATGATACCATTGAATCAATTATGTACCGCGGGATTGCAGAAAATGCATTTCTGTCCAAGTGGGCTGGTGGCCTTGGGGGAAGTTGGACATCTGTTCGAGGTACTGGAAGTCATATTGCTGGGACCAATGGGGAAAGCCAGGGAGTTATTCCATTCCTTAAAATGCACAATGATCAACTTTGTGCTGTCAATCAAGGTGGGAAACGTAAGGGTTCCGGATGTGCTTACCTTGAAACCTGGCACTGTGATATCCTTGAGTTTTTAGAACTGCGCAAAAATACCGGTGACGACCGTCGGCGTACTCACGACATGAACACTGCAAATTGGATTCCCGATTTGTTCATGAAGCGTATGGAATCCCGTGGGAACTGGACTCTTTTCCGAAGCAACGAAGTTCCCGACCTACACGATCTTTACGGCAAAGCTTTCGAGGACAAATATGCTGAGTACGAAGCGTTGGCTGAAAAGGGTGAGATTTGGGGTCATTCAATTCCGGCCATTGATTTGTGGAAGTCCATGCTCAAGCTTCTTTTTGAAACCGGACATCCTTGGATTACTTTTAAAGACACCTGCAATATTCGAAGCCCCCAAGACCATGTCGGGGTGATTCACAGTTCCAACCTTTGTACTGAAATCACTCTCAACACTGGAGCCGATGAGACTGCTGTATGCAACCTCGGATCTGTGGTGCTTGATTCTCACCTTACTCCTGAGGGTGACCTCGATCATGAAAAATTGCGCGATACGATACGCATCGCCATCCGGGCATTGGACAATGTTATTGATGTAAACTTTTATCCAACCGAAGCAGCCAAGACCTCCAATAGTCGGCACCGTCCGATCGGCCTGGGTGTAATGGGTTTGCAAAACTCTCTTTTCGTTAAGGACGTATCTTTTACATCGGAAGAAGCGGTCGAATTTAATGACGAGTTCATGGAAGCCATTTGTTATTACGCTTACGAGGCATCCAGCGACTTGGCTAACGAGCGTGGTACTTATTCCTCCTATCGTGGATCCAAGTGGGATCGGGGTATTCTTCCACAGGACACAGTTCAATTACTGGAAGACGAGCGGGGACAAGACATTGATGTTCCTAAGTCTTCAAAAATGGATTGGTCAGTGGTACGTCAAAAAATTGCCAAGCACGGAATGCGTAACAGTAATGTGATCGCAATTGCTCCCACCGCGACAATTTCCAACATCATGGGTTCGTCCCCGTGTATCGAGCCGACCTACAAAAACATTTTCGTCAAGAGTAACCTCTCTGGAGACTTTATGGTGCTTAATCGTTTTCTCGTAAACGACCTGAAAAAAGAAGGTTTGTGGAACCGGGAAATGTCAGACCAGTTAAAATATTTTGATGGCGAACTTGGTCCGATTGATGGGGTGCCTGAACATATTAAGAAGAAATACCTTACTGCTTTTGATGTATCCTTTGAGTATGTACTTTCGGCAGCAGCACGGCGTCAAAAATGGATAGACCAGGCACAATCAGTCAACCTGTTCCTGGGTACTCCTGATCTTAAAAGTCTTTCACACATGTACCGGGCAGCCTGGAGAAAGGGGTTAAAAACCACTTACTATTTACGAACTCTTGGTGCTTCTAATATCGAAAAAGCAACCGTGGACCTTAAGAAAGCAAAGCCTTTAGCAGATGCACCTGCAGATGAGCCTTCGGCGAAAAAAGAGTTTACCGATGCCGAAAAGAAGGCTTGCAGTATCGAAGCCATGCTCAACGGCGAAGAGTGCGAATCTTGCCAATAAAGTAGTTTTTTTCCATCTTTCTTAGGCAGTTCTTACTGTTTTAATGGAGTGTTGTACCTGTTGATCTCTTCACTGTTTTGAGTAGTGAATCCTATCTGTTCAGCCTAGTGAAACTAAGTTGATTTAAGGTTTAAATTCTAATCTTATTTGAGAAAAAGACTTCATGTTGTGTGAATGACTTTACGACTGTAAAAGTTTGAAATCTTTACTGATTACAATATCCAAAATTGAAAAAGAAAAATGGAAACCATAGATCGTTTGAATAAACACATGGGGGAAGAACCTCTCTACGGACCCGATGTCTTTGTTGCTCCAACCGCCGTGGTTATTGGCGATGTGCAAATGGATGAAGGGTCAAGCCTATGGTACGGGGGAGTTTTGCGAGGCGATATTAATTCCATCAAGGTCGGTAAATTTTCCAACTTGCAGGACGGTGTGATTGGACACCTTGCGGATGATCATTCTTTGACTGTTGGAAAATATGTCACGGTTGGACACGGAGCAGTCATTCATGCCTGTCAGATCGCGGATGAATGCCTGATTGGAATGAACTCCACTATTTTAGACGGTGCACGGATTGGTAACCAATCAATTGTTGCCGCGGGCAGTCTGGTGCCAGCAGGCATGAAAGTTCCTGCAGGTAGCCTGGTTGCTGGGGTGCCAGCCAAGATCAAACGAAAATTATCTGAGGAGGAACGTCAAAAGCTAAAGGGTTGGGCGGAAAAATACCTCGTAGTTGCCAAAGCTCATCGAGAAAAGTTGTCTGCGAGGAAACCTGGTCCACCTGCCTGATTTCCACTCATATATTCTCGGCACTTTCCATTCCGTAACGAAGATAAAAGTCTTCCAGTGTGGATGAGAAGTCGGGTAGGGGAAGCGTAGCGGATACCGCCTCGGCACAGCACGAAACATAGGAAAGAATGGCCATTTCATCTGCCCGTTTTTTATCTTTTTGCAATAAGCGAACTAAGAGCTGCCTGGCGTTTTCCCAATCCTCTGCCTCATAGGCATGATTAATCATACATTCGTACCAAGCATCACGCTCGTTTGGTGGGAGTTTGGAAATTAAAATCATCTGATCCTTAAAGGATGAATATAGCCTGTAGGGTAGTAAATGAAAAATCCTTATTTTTTTTTTCATTTCTCTTGGATTGTCCGCTCAGTTTTGTCAGAAAGAGTAAACCAATAATTTGCCACCCATTTACCATGTCTCATTCTGCTGACTCATCATCTCCCACTAAGGATAATCCCTACCAGTCTAAATTGCTGGTTAATCGATTGTTAACCGCAGGTTCTGATAAAGAGACCCGCCATTTCGAACTCTCTCTTGAAGGGAGTTCATTGAGTTATGAACCGGGAGATTCACTGGGTGTCATCCCGCAAAATAGTCCACAGGTGGTGGATGATCTTTTAAAGGCCGTTGGACTGACAGGGGAGGAAGCGGTTCAAGTAGGGGAGGCTAGCTTAACTTTACGGGATTCGCTGACTTTCCGTCTTGCGTGTACCACGCTGAGTAAAATTCAAATCAAGAAATTCAATGAGTTTGCCAAGTCTGACAAACTTACCGATTTGCTTCTGCCTGCCAACCGCGATGCTTTTGCAGATTATCTTTGGGGGCGTGAATTAATTGATTTATTTATCGAATTCCCCCAGCAAGGCATGAGTGCCGATAATTTTGTTGGATTATTACGTCCGATGCCTCCACGCTTATACTCCATCGCGTCGAGCATCAAGGCACACGAGGAACAGGTTCATTTGACTGTAGCGGTTGTACGTTACGATACTCACGGACGTAAGCGCGAGGGTGTTTGTTCGTCCTATCTCGCAGATCGTGTGGGCGCGAGTATACCTTCCTACTTCCATCCCAATAAAAACTTCAAACTTCCTCAGGATGGAAATGTTCCCATCATCATGGTTGGTCCTGGGACTGGAATTGCACCCTTTCGTGCCTTTATCGAGGAGCGACGGGCGGTTGGCTCGACTGGTAAAAATTGGCTATTTTTTGGAGATCGTTCATCCAAGACTGATTACCTCTATGGAGAAGAGTGGCAAAAGTATCGCTCGGACGGTTTACTTACTGAACTTGACCTTGCCTGGTCGCGTGATCAGGCGGAGAAGGAATATGTCCAACACAAGATGTTGACCAAGGGGAGGGAGTTGTTCGCCTGGTTACAGGAAGGGGCCAATTTTTATGTCTGCGGTGATGCATCGCGTATGGCCAAAGATGTCGATCTTGCTCTGCGTCAAATCGCCGCGACCGAGGGGGGCATGTCAGAGGAGGATGCCGCCAAGTGGGTAAAGTCTCTCCAAAAAGAAAAGCGCTACCTTAAAGATGTTTACTAAACAGCCTCTGGGGATGCTCTCTAGCTCTTAGGAATTCGGGGGCCTGGAGCACGTTTCATTATTTGCCGGCTTGCCCCTTTTTTGAAGATTGCTAGGCAGGAATTCTTATTGGTTAAGAATTATAATTTAAAGTGAATCAGGTATTTTTCTCCGAGTTCGGCCTCTGGTAATAACTCGTCGAGGCTCCAAATTTTGGCGGGGGTAAGTTTGGAGGCTTTTAACTCCTCTGTATAATCTCCTCCCTTGAGGTAGAGGATGCCATTAGCTGGAGAATGGCGTGAACCTTTGGCTACCTTATCCCGTACCCACTGAAAAAATACCGGCAGCGATGTGACCGCCCGTCCCAATACAAAGTCATAAGTTTTTTTCCTGGGTAATTCCTCCACCCGACCTCGACGGACCTCCGTGTTAGAAAGTTCCAGGCGTTTGACCATATCTTCGACTACCATGACTTTTTTTCCGATCGAATCCATTAGGGTAAACTTTGCCTGTGGGTAGCAAATGGCCATAGGGATGCCAGGCAACCCTCCACCGGTGCCCACATCGAGCAGGCGGGCTTTGGGCATTAGGCGGAGGAACTTGGTTAGGGTCAGGCAGTGGGCGAGGTGCTTGGTTTCCAAACGATCCATATCTTTACGGGATACCAAGTTAATCTTAGCATTCCATTCCCTGAGTAACTCGGTGTACTGCTTGAGCTTTTCCCAGGTTTCATCTGAGAGATCAGGAAACCATTCTTTTAAAATCATCCATGAATTTGCGGACTTATTCATTATTCGATTTTGGGAATTTTGTTGGGCGGATAAGCGGGGAGGCAATCATTCTAGTCCACACAAATTTTGGGCAAGCCTTTGACCAAGTCGTCGATCGCCTTTGCCTGGGCGAGAAAATCTTCAAGTTTATCTAGGGGCAGGGCACAGGGACCGTCACACTTCGCCTGAGTTGGATCGGGGTGGGATTCCAAAAATAATCCACTTATTCCCTGGCTCATTCCCGCGAGCATCAATTCAAAAACCGCCTGCCTGCGCCCCCCTGCAGAATCACTACGGCCACCAGGAATCTGTAATGAGTGGGTAACATCGAACACCACCGGACATCCCGTCCGTTTCATAATTCCAAAGTTTAAAGGATCGACCACTAAATTATTATATCCAAACGAACTCCCGCGTTCACAGAGGAGTACCTGTTCATTTCCGGCCTCGGCAAATTTTTGGATAATATGACCCATCTCATGGGCGGCAAGGAACTGGGCTTTTTTTACATTAATGGGCTTGCCAGTGTTTGCGAGGGCCACCACCAAGTCGGTCTGTCGGCAAAGAAACGCGGGTAATTGGAGAACATCAATTACTTCTGCAGCTGGTTTGGCCTGGTGGGGTTCGTGAATGTCAGAGATTACCGGCACACCGTAGGTCTGTTTAATCTCGGCAAGGATTTCGCATCCCTTTTCTAATCCAGGTCCACGAAAGGAAGATATAGATGACCGGTTGGCCTTGTCAAAGGAGGCTTTAAACACATAAGGAATGCCTAGTTTATTGGTTATTTCCTTGTAGGCGGCAGCCACCTCCATGGCAAACTCACGCGATTCCAATACATTGATTCCACCAAAGAGGGTAAAAGGAAGGTGGTTGGAGATTTGCAGACCCCCCACAGGAATCGATTTTTGAACATTCATGAAAAGGCAATATCAGGAGGCGTTCCATGTTCGGCAGTTACTACAATTCCAATTCCTCCACGGGCATTAAAATCCACTTCTACCCGGCACCACTTTGGATTAAGTGCATCCACCAGGTCGGTGAGCAATAGGTTGGCAAAATGTTCGTGGAATACACCTTCGTCCCGATAGGTCCAGAGGTAGAGCTTGAGTGATTTGGATTCGACAATCTTTTCTCCGGGAGCGTAACGGATTAAAATCTCGGCAAAGTCTGGTTGTCCGGTTTTCGGACAAAGGCAGCTAAATTCGCTGGTTCTTAACTCGACAAGGTAGTCGCGTTCCGGGTTGCGATTCGGGAAAGTTTCAAGGCTTCGCTTTGGGTGCGTACCTCCTTCTCCCAGCTTGGTAAGGTTGGCATGTTCTGGATTTTCTGAATTCATAAAAGGATGGATATAATCTCAACAACCCATGGAGGGAGCAAGGTAAAGTCAGGAATTATTTTCTGCCAAGGCTGTCCAGTCGATCGAAGACTTTGTCTGCTTGCAGGCTTGTGCAAGTTCATCGAGGAATAAATTCCTGCTTACCTCTCTTGCTCCAAGGCTGTGAAGGAAAGGGTTG
>NZ_CAXLML010000074.1:0-24679 GCF_964187505.1 Candidatus Chordibacter forsetii | reverse complement strand
ATAGTTTCCAAATCATGCTCGACCACAAGTAGTGAATTCCCCTTGGCTTGGAGTTTGCGCAGAGAATCAATTAATTTCTGATTGTCCGAGGGGTGAAGGCCAATAGATGGCTCATCTAAAACATAAAGGACACCGGAAAGGTTCGAGCCCAATTGGCTAGCAAGGCGAATTCTTTGGGATTCTCCACCGGATAGGGAAGATGTTTCACGGTTAAGGGACAAATAATCCAAACCCACATTACCCATAAAGCATAACCTCTCGAGAACTTCGGGTAAGATTGCTTCTAAAATTGGTAATTTTTCTTTTTGAATTTGGAGGTTTTGAAGGAACCCAGAAATTTCCTCCGGGGTAAGGGCAAGTAGCTTTGGTAAAGAAAGAGATCTTTTATTCTTATCTTGTAAAAATACATTTCGGCCACTTGGATTTAAGCGTTCTCCGAGACAACTAGGACAGGTTTCCCCATTGGTCAGTTTCCACCAATCTCCGTTAGCTGGAAGATCTTCTTTCATCCAGTCGTAAATTCTTCCATATCCATGACAAGATGTACATTGTCCGCGGGGAGAATTCCAGGAAAGTAATGAAGGCTCAAGGTCTGGATAAGCTTCCCCGGTTGAAGGATCTGATTTACGAGTTGAAAACCAACAAATTTCACCATCTGGAAAAAGGAGGAGGCAGCGCCCTTTGCCAATGTTTAAAGCGTAGTCGATCGAAGCGTTTAAAACCGGCCTTGAGGGAGGCTTGACCCAGTGGTTCATTACCACTTCAATGTCGTGCAATCGATACCTGTCAAGGCCCTCAAAGGAATGCGTGGGTAAAATATCTCCATCACAACGAACTTCCATAAACCCTTGCTCCCTTGCCCAGTTAACCAACGGTTTGTGATGGCCCTTGCGATTCACAACGAGGGGGGCAAGCAGACGAACACCGCTGATTTTTTGAATCCGTTTCGCTAAGATTCGGGAAATTTCCTGAGGAGTGGAGGAGACCAAGGGTTTTCCGCTTTGCGGGCTATGTTGTTCTCCTAGGCGAGCGTAGAGAAGTCTTAAGTATTGAGCGATTTCTGTAATGGAACCAACCGTAGATTTTTTGGAACCTCTAGTAACCCTTTGTTCGATGGCTACCGTCGGAGAGATCCCGTTGATTTGATCGACTTTTGGTTTTCCGACTTGTTCGACAAATTGTCGAGCATAGGATGACATAGACTCGAGGAATCGCCGTTGTCCTTCAGCAAAAATTACTTGGAAGGCCAGGGATGATTTTCCAGATCCAGAAGGTCCGGTAACTACGACAAACTGGTTTGAGGGAATTCGTAGGTTTATATTTTTGAGATTGTTTTCTTGAGCCCCGAGTATTTCTAAGTCTTTTTTTCTGCGGTAGTTGCCTTTTTTAAATTGCCCATAGTCAATTTGTTTATCTTTAGGTTGTTTTTCTAAATCTGAGAATAAGCTACTGGTCGCAGTATTTAGAGAGCGGAACGAACGAGGAGACCCTTCAGCGATAATTTTACCTCCTAGTTTTCCTGCTCCTGGTCCAAGTTCTACGATCCAATCAGATTGGCAAAGAACCATGGGATTATGTTCGATAACAAATAGTGAATTGCCCCCCGCCACTGTTTTTTTAAGGCAGTCAATCAAACGCTGAACATCGGAGAGATGAAGGCCAGTGGTAGGTTCATCGATCAGCAAAATTGCAGGCTCCGATTTTTTCCCAAGAGGTCCCATATATTTGGCTAATTTCAATCTTTGCGATTCTCCACCTGAAAGAGTTCCAAGCGGTTGGCCCATCTTAAGGTAGCCCAATCCAAGTTCATGAAGAAGGGACAGTTTTTTGTGGGTCTTTGGAAAATGAGCGAATCTGAGTAACGCATCCTCGATTGTAAGTTCTAAAGCATCGGCAACATTTAATCCGTCCAATTGAATTTCCAAGAGATCATCCTTAAACCGTTTGCCCTGACACAAAGAACAAGGAATTGAAAGGTCGGGTAAGAATTGCATTTCCACATTCTCATAACCTAAGCCCATGCATGAATCGCAACGTCCTTGCCCCGAGTTAAAAGAAAAGTCAGATGCAGAAAAACCAGACATTCTTGCCTGCTCTGTTCGACCAAATGCTTCTTTGATTGGTCCCCAGGCATCAGAGTAAAGTGCAGGGTTTGACCGGGAGGAACGAGCAACGGTTCCTTGGTCAATCATAACCACTTCAGAAAAAGGCAGGTCACTGGTTACCCAACCATTGGGTGAGCCTTGGCTAAGTTCCTGATAAATTAGGTCATGAACAAGGGTAGATTTGCCTGAGCCAGATAAACCAGCGATTGATGTAAATTGGCCAAGAGGTAAATTGGCACTAAAGTTCTTTAAGTTGTGAACATTTGCTTTCCTAACCTTTAGAAATTTAGTGGGCGCCTTGGTTGACTTAATTTGGCTTTGCGGGTGTTTGGTTGACTTCCTAGCGAGCCATTTTCCTGTCTCAGATTTGGCGGAACGCAAGAGTTGGGGGACCGTACCCTCAAAAGTAATATGCCCCCCCGCTGTTCCTGGTTGAGGACCAATTTCAATTACCCGATCAGCTGCTTGAATCACTTGATCATCGTGTTCAACCACGCATACGCAATTTCCACTGGCTGCCAAGTCCCGAAGGATTCCAATCAAACGGCCAACATCTTTATGATGCAGACCGATGGTGGGCTCATCTAAAGCAAAAAGGGTATCCGTCAAACCAGCACCAAGGCAGGCAGTAAGATTAATTCTTTGCGTCTCTCCACCACTTAGGCTTCTGGAAGTACGATCGAGGCTTAAATAATCTAAGCCAACATCTCTCAAGTATCCAAGCCTCGTACAAATGGCCTCGAGGGGTAAGTCAGTCTTTGGCTCATTACTAATAGGCTGAGTTTCCATTAGCGAAAGGAGTTCGGAAACCGGTAAAGAATATAATTCTGGAAGAGAGCGACCTTTCCACTTCCAGAGTTGTGGTTCATATTGAAACCTTGTGCCCTTACATTCAGGACAATTAAAGTACCCTCGATATTTGGATAGAAACACCCGAACATGCATTTTATAGGTCTTTTTTTCCAACCATTTGAAAAAAGAGTTAACTCCATACCAACGTTCATTCCCCTCTTCATACAAGGGATCACCTTTCCAAATAAAATCTTGGCTGTCTTGAGAAAGATCTTTCCATGCCAATTGAGGATTAATATCAAGATCTTTTGTTGCTAGTATGAGGTCTTCAAGGCAGTGACCGTATACTTTACCTTGAAATGGCTTGATCGCACCTTCAGATAAAGAAAGACTTTTGTCGGGAATAACTAGATTTGGATTGATTTCAATTATCCGTCCAAAGCCTTTGCATTTTGGGCAAGCCCCAGCGGGAGAATTAAAAGAAAATGAACCTTGTTCTAGCTTCGCATAGCTTTTTCCAGAAACTCGAGAGCGCAGACCAGTATGAAAAGATGACAAGATTTCTCCGGTTGATGATCTCGCTTCAGCTCTGCCTTTTCCGTGGGAGAGGGCAAGAGATATGGCTTCGGCCATTCGATTTTTACTCCCAGGTTTTATCTTAATTCGATCAACGACAACAAATGCAGAAGTTTGGTCCCAGGTCCCCTCTTGAAGAAGATCCTCTATGCGAGCGTAATCTTTATGTGATAATATTCGTGCATGACCTGCAGAAATTAGGAACTGAAGAAAATCAGTAGTCGGTAAACTGCCCCGCTCTATGGAAAAGCCTACAACAACGTTACGATTATTGAACTGGCTTATACAAGCCTTGGCCTGAGTCGAAGGAGTTTCTTCTTGAATGAGCTTTCCTAGGTCATCGGGGTCATGCAGACGAGCAACTTGCGGAAACCAAACTTTAAAATAGTCGCAGAGTTCAGTCATCGTACCAACGGTTGACCTGGAATTCTTTACAGTATTCTTTTGCTCCACGGCAATGGAAGGACGGGCATTTGCCATGGAGTCAATTTTGGGTCGTGGTAAAGATTCCATGAATTGCCTGACATATGGACTAAATGTTTCCACATACCGTCTTTGTCCCTCTGCGTGAAGAACATCGAAAAGCAGAGTCGATTTTCCTGTTCCGCTTAGACCCGTGATCACGGTTAATTGACCAGGCAACAGATCCAAATTAATGCCTTTTAAATTATTTTCTCGGGCACCGCGTAGTTGAATGGGCAGTGATTGTTTGGGCATCCGTTATTCCTAGGGGAATTGGAGAATCGGACAAGACGCTAATTTTAAATGGCGTCCCGTAGGGGATTCGAACCCCTGTTGCCGGGATGAAAACCCGGTGTCCTGACCTGGCTAGACGAACGGGACGAACTCACATATCCTGTTTAAAACTTTCTTTTTCGCAAGTCGAATCTGTTAGTCTTATTTTCATGACTCTAGAAGTTTGACATTATCCGCTCATACTTTACTTTTTGCTCTTTGTCATGAAACCTACCTACAACCCATCTAAACTGCGCAGAGCCCGAAAGTTTGGCTTTCGCAAGCGCAATCAAACGAGTGCCGGACGCAAGGTGCTTCAAAATCGTCGCCGTAAGGGCAGGGCTAAATTAACCGCCTCTGTTCTTCCTCGGTTTCGTTAGTCATTTCTGGTCTATCCTTAAACTGCGTGAACAGAGGTCTTTCACGCAAGGAAAGGTTGCGTAAAACCTATGAGTTCTTGCAGGTCAAATCAAATGGCGTTTCGATTAGGCAAGCCCCATTTTGGATCCAAGCCCATGAGAATTTTAGTGGCCCTTCCAAGCTAGGAGTTATTGCCACCAAACGATTGGGGAACGCGGTGGCCAGAAATCAGGCAAAAAGACTAATTCGCGAATTGTTCCGCAAACATAAACACAATTTGCCATTTACTATGCACTTGGTTGTGTTGCCAAGGCGCTCAATCTTTCAAACGCCATTTACTAACTTAGAAACCTTATTCATTGATGCTCTTAATAAAGCGTCTAACCGATTATGAAAAATTATTTACTGGGAGCTGGATTTCTCGTTCTTGCTTTTTATTTGATGTGGCAACAAGGAGCCGAACAGATTGAATACTCTGACCGTCTTTTAGATAAAGAAGTAAATGAGCAAACTCAAAGAGTTGAAGTTATTGAGGCTAACTCTTCTCTTTATTCAATAGCCCCAGGCTTAGAACCGCGTAATGTAAGTTCCGAAGGCTCGACTCAATTTGCTTCAGTCGTACAACTTGGGGAGGAGAAGCTAACGGATGGATTAAGCACAGATCTTTCTTCGATTACCTTTTCCAATCACACTGGAGCAATCCGATCGGTTCAGCTTCATCAATCGGAAAGATTGAATAAGGCTTATGATATAGATCATTCCGAACAGCCTTTCTTAGGGATTGCTTTTGAAGATGAATCCGGAGTTCTTTTATCAGAAGCATTGCCGAATCCTCGAGATTTTCGCTTGATAGAAAGTTCTCCCAGTCGGGTGGTCTATCGCTGGGAATCTCCTGGGAATCTGAGCATTGATCGAATTTATGAACGCTCAGAGGTAGATGGATATGGTCTTATCCATAAAACCGTTTTTCGTAGTTTGAGAGACTCTCCTATGGTAATTGATCGAGTACGAATGTATCTGGGCTCAAGTTTTCAAATTCCCCGTATGTACAATCCTTTTGACCAGGCATCCACTTATTTAAGTGTGGGCTATTATAATGAAGGTGCTCCATTGCCTGAGGGTTGTTCCTGTGCCACTTGCAGCGGAAGAATCGATGGTGAAAGAGAAGAATTCTTTCAGTTAAATGAAATGGGACCGAGTGGAAAGATTGAACCAAGGAGATTGTCTAAGGCTAAATGGGCATGCGTGAACAATCAATTTTTCGTGAATCTTTTACGACCAGAGTCTGAACTTAATGACTTCCGAGTTTGGGGTGAATCCGTACAATCCTCTACTGACGAGAGTGGAAATGAAATTCTCGGAATTAGCGGGGCAGTTTCTTTCCCATTGGGAATTTTTAAGCCGAAGCAAAGCAAGGAATTCTCTTTCAATATATATGCTGGTCCCAAAGATTACATTGAACTCTCCAAGCTCGCGCACGAACAGAAGAAAGTCATGCAATTTGGGGTCTTTTGGTGGATTTCAGAGCCCTTTAGTTGGGCCTTGAATAAATTAAGTTCTATTCTTGGTAGTTATGGTTTGGGCATAATAGTACTCACGGTACTGGTAAAGCTCATCCTTTGGCCCCTCACTGCTCAAGCTACTCGCTCACAAAAGAAAATGCAGGCCTTACAAGGACCGCTGGCCAAGCTTCGAGAAAAACACAAGGGTAGTCCCCAGAAACTCAATCAGGAAATGATGAAGTTTTACAAGGAGCACAAGGTTAACCCTTTTGCTGGCTGTTGGCCTATTCTTGTACAAATCCCTATTTTTCTTGGAATGTTTTGGATGTTGAGGTCCGCGGCAGAATTGTACGGTCAGGAATTTTTATGGGCGATGGACTTATCCGAGCAGGATAGTGTAGCTATGCTTTACGGATTTTCCTTAAATGTATTACCCATTTTCATGGTTCTTACGCAGTGGTATCAAATGAGGCTCAATCCAATGCAATTAGGACCAGAAATGAGCGAGGCTCAAAGAATAAATGCAAAAATGATGCGCTTTATGCCCTTCATGTTTTTGGTTTTCCTTTACTTTTTCTCATCTGCTCTTGTTCTTTACTGGACTGTGCAAAACATTATGACCATTTTACAGACGCTTTTGACCAAAAATGTAACTTTACCCAATTTGACTGAAAAGGACGAAAAAGGTCGGGAAAAAAGTTTTGATCGAAAATCAATAAGAGAAGTCCAAGACATTGAGTATGAAGAGGAATCAGACGAGGAAGAAAGAAAGTTGCGAAACCTGCTTGGCTTAAAGGCAAAAGGGAAGATTGATCTCAAACTTTTGGAAAGCAGGTATAAGGAAAGAATGAACAACTATACTTCAAAACGCCTGGAAAATATGTCGGAACAAAAAAGGACTTCAGCCGAAGAAAAGCGTGACAAAATCACTGAGGCATATGAAACTTTGAGGAAAATGGATAACAAGCAATCTTGACAACCCCTACCCTCTTTTAGTTCGATTTAAATATTCATGTCTGGGCATAGTAAATGGGCTACCACTAAGAGGCACAAAGCTGCCATTGATGCCAAGCGTGGTAAAATCTTTAGTGTAATCAGTAAAGAAATATCCTTGGCCACTCGGGACGGAGGCAAAGATGCAGAGTTTAATCCCCGGCTTCGTACCCTTATCCTAAAAGCCAAGCAGGCTAACATGCCTTCCGATAACATTGATCGGGCTGTTAAAAAAGGAGCGGGCGAACTGGGCGGCGTGATCTATGAAGAACTGCTTTACGAGGGATATGGACCGGGAGGAGTAGGTTTGATTGTCGAAGTTACCACCGATAATAAAAATAGGTCGGCTTCTGATGTAAGGAGTACTTTTTCAAAGAGAGGTGGAAACTTGGCAGGAGTGGGTGCATTGGCTTTCAATTTTAAGAGGAAAGGTCAGTTCCTGTTGGCCTTGGATAAAATGCCAGAAGATGATTTGACTGAATTAGCTTTAGATAACGAAGCGGAGGATGTTTTGGTGGAAGATGATCATTATGAGGTAGTTTGTGAAACTGCGGATTTTGATCGGTTAGCTGAGGCTTTTGAGAAAAAAGGAATAGAGCCGGATTCCTCGGAATTAGCTTACCTCCCCAATATTTTGGTGCCAATAGAAGATGAAGATACAGCACGTAAGGTTATGAATTTGATCGAGGCGTTGGAAGAACTCGAAGATGTTAAAGCGGTTCACGGAAATTATGACATGGACAAGCCTTTGCTCGAAAAGATTTCTTTGTAATATCTTCTTTTCATGCCTTTGCGGGTTAATCATTAGCCAAACCCAATTCTATGCCCCACTCTGATCAAACTGACTTTTCGAACCAGTCAAATGAAGTTGGCTTGGTTCATGAGGAATCTTTTGTGTGCGAGGACCGCTTTGAGCTTTCCAATGGTCAGTTTTTAGAGGGTTATGAATTAAGGTACGAGTGCTACGGAGAGCTTAATTCTGCAAAAGACAATGCGGTCTATATCTGCCATGCCTTAACAGGCGACCATCATGTTGCAGGAATTTACAGTGAAGAAGACGATAAGCCGGGTTGGTGGAACCATGTTGTGGGGCCAGGAAAGCCAGTTGATACAAATCGTTTCTTTGTAGTTTCTTCGAATTGTCTTGGTGGGTGCAGGGGATCCACTGGGCCTTCGAGTATGCGAGCAGATGGGAGTGGGGAAGCTTACGGATCGTCCTTCCCTGATCTTTCTATCCGAGACATGATTCATGCACAGCGTGCGTTGATTGATCATCTGGGGATAAGAGCTTTGCATGCGGTGGTTGGTGGAAGCATGGGCGGAATGCAGGCCTTGCAATGGATTGTGGAGTATCCGGGGTTTGCTAAAAATGCCATCATCATAGCGGCCACTGCCCAGCACAGTGTACAAACCATAGCTTTTAACGAAGCAGGTCGTCGTTCCATTCGAGGTGATAACGGTTGGCAAGGTGGGGATTATCACGAACATACCAGCCCTGACCAGGGTTTATCGGTAGCTAGAATGATGGCTCATATCACATATCTTTCCGATATCGGTATGGAGGAAAAATTTGGGGGTGATCGAAGATTAAATCCTAGCGAAGATTTTGAATTTAGTGTTCAGGGTTACCTCGATTATCAGGGTAAAAAGTTTATCGAGCGATTTGACGCCAATTCTTACCTTAAACTTACCGAAGCTTTAGACAGGTTTGATTTAGTGGGTGATCAAGGTTTGGCTAAGGCCGTTTCTGAAGTAAAGACTCGCACTCTGGTCATCGCTTTTTCAAGTGATTGGCTATACACACCTAGGCAAAACAAGCAGATTGTGGATGCTTTACTTCAAGCAGGAAAAGACGCATCCTACTTGGAGATTGATCATTCCCATGGTCACGATTCTTTTCTCATCGACTCTGGTCCCTTTCTTCGAGCACTGGATGTGTTTCTTCAAACCGAGGATTCTTCAAAAACGGAGAACCTTGAAGCTGATGGGTTTAGAAAATTAAAAAATCGATATGAGGTAAAAAAAGAAGCGGATTTTAGAGCGATCGATGATTGGGTGACTCCCCATGATAAAGTACTGGATTTGGGTTGTGGCAGAGGATTACTTCTTGAGCATTTGCGTGAAACCAAAGAGGTTCGAGGATTGGGCGTTGATTGGGAATTAAACAATTCCACTTTCTGTGTAGCCCGGAAAGTTCCTATTTATCAGGAAGAAATTTTATCGGCTTTGACAAAGTTCAATGAAAACTCATTCGATTGGGTAATTTTTTCTCGTATGGTCGAATCCTTGCCTGAACCAGGCAGAATTCTCAAGCAAGCACTTAGGGTTGGACGTAAAGTAGCGGTAAGTTTTGTTAACCATGGCTACTGGAGAAACCGTTGGAATTTCCTGTTGCATGGAAAACGGGTGTGTAACGATGTTTACCCACATCAATGGGAGAGTAGTCACTTAAGTAATCATTTTTCTATTCGAGAGTTCGAAGATTTTTGTTTTCGTCTGCAAGCAGAAGGAATGAAGGTAAGATTGGGACGAAGAATGTTTTATCGAGGCGATTGGGTAAAGTCCTGTTCTGCTTTCCCTAATTTTCGGGCAGGACTAGCCATTTATGAAATAGTAAAGGAAGGTATGGACTAGGGGCTATTTACGTCCTTGGTTCCAGCGGTATGCAGAACCATACCCCCACGCTAAACCAACCGCCAATCCACCCGCATGTGCCCAATTGGCAATACCGCCAAAAACACCGGTAAAACAGATTAGAAAAAAGCCAAACATAATCATGGCTACCATCGGATCCAGCCTAAATCCGTCTGCCGGGTCTAACCGTGTTTTCACCCAGACATATCCAAATAATCCATATACGACTCCAGACATTCCGCCAAAGGCTGGTCCGGTAAGGGTAAACTGGGTTAGGTTGGACACCAATGCAATCAAGAGTATGAAAGAAATGAAAAACTTAGGTCCTTTTCTTTTTTCGATTTGTCCACCAAGGTCGTGGAGCCAAAACATGTTAAACAATATATGCAAAAAGTTAAAATGAAGGAATATAGGAGTAAATACGCGCCAGATTTCTCCATTAAGAAATTCGGATAATTGACCATCAACCTTCTCTGAAATAAAGAAACCGCCAACTAGTTCGGTGTTCTTACCCATACCTGAAAGTAGAAAGACCGCAACGCAGGTTATAATGAGCGAAAGGGTCATGGTACCTGCTGAGCGCTCAGTTCTCTGCCATTTATCTCGAAGGTTAAATTCCCTGAAACCACGATTCCTGGAAGGATTTTTTGTCTTTGCGTCCTTTTCTATTTGGGACGAAACCTCATATTTTTGGTCTTCTGGGTCGGCTTGAAATTCGCTCAAAAAAGAAAAAGCCGAATCCACTTGGTCCTCTTCCGCTATCCAAACTTCCCAGTTTACCTCTTTAGGGGAATCCGCTTTTTCAAGGGACGATTCTATGCCCTGTTTTTTGATATAACTCCAAAAACGAAGGGCGTGCTTTTCCGTGTTAAAACTTCCAATAAGTCGCATGCAATCTTGTTTTATTGGAATCGATCAAGATTACGAGTTATTTGCTTCCGAATGTTAAAACTTAAGGTTCGATTGAATGGTCTGAACCTTGGTTGCGAAAAGACATTTCCAATGATAGTTCTCCATTTGAAAGAAATTTTGCTATTCTTACATCACGCCTAAAATCTTCAAGCATACGGTCTTCAAGGAGTTGTTTTGTAATTCGTTTAATATTTTCAAGGAGTGGATCAGTGACGAATGGTACAGTTTTTAGGTAACCTGATTTTAATGTTGGAGGGTGTTGGTTTTCTTTCGTATCAAATTTATGCTTATCGACATCTGAAGGTGGTAATTTCTTTTTAATCAAAGCTTTTTTTAATAAATCCGTCCTTTGCCTAATCACGCTAGCAGACTTAACTGAGTTTAAAAGGGTGATGGCTTCATCCTGTCTTTTTAAATCAATTAAAACTCTAGCTTTTCCTAATTTTAAGTAATCAATTTCAATCTCACTTCTCTTGCCAAATTCTTTTATTAGAATGTTCCAGGCGATCAACGCGTCGTCCTTATTAGAAGAGTTAAAGTCAAAAAAGCTTTGTGCATATCTTAATTGATAATCGAAGTTGGCCGGTTGCAATCGTGCAGCTTCTTTAAAACTTTCATGCATTAGAAGACCCATCTTTTCACCTTTATTTAACTTGGTTAAATGTTCTTCAAAAAGAAAAACAAAATTACCTAGGTTGTAGTGATAAAAAGGTTCATTGGGGTCTAGTCGCGTTGCCATTAAGAAAAATGGGAATGCTTCCATAGGTTGATTATTTTCAACCAAGTAATTTCCTAACTCTTGCTTAACCACGGCGATGTTAGGGTTCGCTTGATCGGCTCTTAAAAAAAGAGCCAGGGCATCTTCGTTCTGCCCTGTCTTTCTGAGGAACTTACCAAACAAAATAAGGGCATTGGTGTTATTTGAATTTTCCAAAAGATAGGATTCATAAAGGTTTACAATCTCTTGAGCTTGCCTGGTTAGTTCTTTTTCGGTCCAACTACTGCCCTCTTTGAACAATCGATTCTGATGGTCAACGATTTTAGAAAGCTCCAAATCAGATAGACTCGTGGGATTTGCTAATATTTTCTGTTCTAAATGATGAATGAAAAAAATAAGCAAAATTAGTAGTCTGTAAGAACAAGCAGGCATTTTTACCTTATCTTTCCCATTGTGGGAAGTCTTTCAAGCTTGGAACATATGTTCCTAAGACTTAATCATGTATAAAGATGGATCCTAAAAGCACCTTTATATTCCTATTTTCCTTATTCTTGTATCTGAGCTCTGCCAGCTGGGCAAAAGATATCTGGGATTCATCCCTTTCATATGGACAAGTAGTGGCCAAAGCAAAAGATGGATCTCCTTATCATATGGGACTTCTGGGGATTTATTTGAGGTCCGGTGAAGCGGGTTGCTTGGTAAATGTGGATGCGTCTAGACAATGGTCCGAAGCAGCTTTAAAAAAAGGGCATCCTTTCGGGTCTTATAATTTAGCTAACCTTGCTATGTTAAAAGGAGATTTTTCTGAGGCAACCAGGCTTTATCAAGATGCAGCCCTGCTTCTTCAAAGAAGAGCATCAGATGGAGACGCCGTTGCTATGTACTGTATGGGGGAGATTGATTTTCAAGTTCTTCCCACTAATGTACCCCGAGCTTTAGACCTCTTTCAAAAGTCCGCTGATGCAGGTTACCCTCAGGCACAGGCTACCATAGGAGCTCTTTATTTGAAGGGTTTGCCTGGTCTGTTGGATAGAAATCCTGAAAAAGGGGTTGATCTTCTCTCAAAAGCTGTTCGAGCCAAATCTTTGACTGCAAGATTTAATCTTGGTATGGCTTATTATAACGGAGATGGAGTACCTCAAGATCCTAGCAAGGCTGCCCAGTGGTTGCAGGTTGCAGAGAAGCAAAACTTTGTCGAAGCCCAGTATGTCTTAGGGATGCTGTTGGCTGAAGGTGAAGAAGGCTTGCCTAAAAATCTTAGTCAAGGCGTTCGTTTGCTAAACAAGGCTGATAAGCAGGGTCATAAACTTGCTCGGGCTTATTTAGAAAAAATGGACCTTAAGCCAGGGACGATTTCTAATAAAGTTCTTCAAACTACCACTTCAAATTTTTCTAATATGACGAGTAGTGAAGATGAGAAAATTTTGCATGAAGCTAGAAAGTATTACACTGGAATTGGAAGGCCTAAGAATTATGAAAAGGCCTATTCTATGCTATTGCCCCTGGCCAAGGGAGGTTATCCAGAAGCAGCTCGTTTAGTTGGTTTGATGAAATTATCGGGAAAAGGAACAGAAAAAAATCCAAAGGATGCTAAGCAGTGGCTATCCGTAGCCGCACAAAAAGGAGATGGGGTGGCTCGAAGAATGTTAGAACAATACAAGAGCCTTTTTTGACCCTTTTCTTTGGGGTTGAAAAAATTCAAAACTCGTAGAGCGTTTTTCTGTGGATGCGTTCAGTGAATTACCTGTTTTTCAAGAATTTGAAAAATTTAAGCAAAAATGGGAAACTAATTCCCATGTTATTCTGAAATCACCAACTGGGTCGGGTAAATCCATTGCACTTCCTTATTTACTGTCGAAATCTGGCTTGGCTACTGGCAAAATTCTGGTTGTTCAGCCACGAAGAATAGCTGCACGGGTACTTGCAGGTCAAGTTGCCCGTATGGTGGGCTGGTCAATAGGTAAAGAAGTTGGTTATCAAGTTCGCTTTGACAAAAAATACTGTTCAACAACTCAAATCGTTTATGTAACCGATGGTATTGCTTTGGCCAAGCTGTTAGGCGAAGAAAAATTAAATGAATTTGAAGTTCTCATTCTTGACGAATTTCATGAGAGAAGCGCTCAGATTGATCTGTGCTTGGGATTAGCCTTACAATTATGGAAATCATCAAAGCCAGACCTTCGTATTATAGTAACCTCCGCTACTTTAAACCTTTCCGCATTGAACGAATTTATACCTCAATCTGGGTGCTTGGAGTTAAAAGATCGCTCCTATCCGGTCGAAGTCGAATACCAAGTGGTGAAGAAGGAATTGCCCCCTTGGAAGTCGTTGGTTGACCTTTTGCCTAGGCTGTTGAGCAAAATGGATGGCGATATTTTGATTTTCATGGATGGAGCTTATGAAATTTCTAAAACGGTAAGTGCAATCATAACAAGTTCTTGGTCGAGCGGGCTCGAAATAAGGTCCCTATTTGGTGACCTGTCTAGCGAGAAGCAAGATATGGCATTGGCTCCCAGTAAAAAAAGGAAGATTATCGTCAGTACAAATATTGCAGAGACATCCTTAACGATTGAGGGGGTAAGGATTGTTATTGATACAGGAAAAGCTAAAAAAATGCGTTACGATCAGAATCGTGGAATAAACGCTTTATTATCCGAGCCAATTAGCAAAAGCTCTGCCGATCAACGAGCTGGTCGAGCTGGAAGGCTGGGTCCCGGTTATTGTCTTAGATTATGGAGTCATACAGAGCATGAAAAGCGTGTCGAATTTGATCTTCCAGAAATTAATAGAATAGATTTAAGTCAAATTTATTTAAATCTTTTAAGGTTTGATCTCGATCTCGAGCAACTAGATTTGTTTGATTCAGTTGCTCAGTCCGCCCTAAACGATGCGAAGACTAAGTTAAAAGACCTTGGTGCACTTACCGATCAGAATAATTTGACTGAGCACGGAACTCGAATGAGTCGATTACCAGTTCACCCCAATTGGTCGCATGCTTTACTTAAAGCAAAAGAAAAGAATTTGGCCCCAGTGATTGCCTTACTTTTGGCAATGCTTGAGGAACGACCTCCTGTACAATCCGAAGTGCTAAGTGATTTTTATCCTATGCCTAATCCAAGATCCGATGCATATTGTTTACTTCTGGCTTTTGAAGAGGCATCTAGAAGAAAGTTTTCAGTTGAAGATTGTAGAAAACTGGGAATTCATGCCGGAAGGTGTAAAGATTCTGAACTTCTGGCACATTCGCTTTGTAATATGCTTGGGCTTGAATACAAATTGGAAATTCCAAGCTTTGATGAGTTATCCCAAATTCTAATATCCTGTTTCCCTAGAGCTATCGCTCGTCTTGTAAGTGCAGGCAGGCGAATTTACGAGGATGCTCAGGGGCGTCGACTCCATTTAAGCAAGAGATCGGTTCTTGGAAGTGAGCATTTCATTTTACCACTACGGGTAGTTGAGAAAAAAATTAGAGGTTCTTTGGTTCTTGAGATGGAGTGGGCAACAGGACTGAATGAGGATTGGATAAGGAAGTTTATTGGGCCGAAAAAAAATGTGACCACAGAAGTTTACTTGGATTTAAACACTCGAAAAGTGGTAAAAAAAGAAGTCGAGTCTTGGCAAAACCTAATTCTTTCAATTCGTGAGTCTGAGGATGTAAGTAAGGAAGAAAAAACCAAAGCCTATGCCAATGCCTTGTTGTTGGGAGATTTAAAATTAAAAAAATGGGATGTAAGAGTGGATAAGTTGTTAGAACGGCAGAGCTTTCTTGCCCGACATTTTCCTGAACTGGGAATTAAGGAATTTGACGATGGTCTAAAGGTTCTTTTTTTTGAGCAATTGTGTGAATCAGGATCTACCTGGCGTGAGATTCGGAATTTAGATGTATACGATCCTTTACGAAATTGTTTCTCTAAAGAAGAGAACGAACTTTTGGATGAAGCCGTTCCTGAAAAAATTAATTTGGGTACAAAAAATCGTACCTACCCTATTGATTATTCTGATCAAGGAGAAGTTGTGATTCGGGCTATATTGCAAGATTTATATGAAGTAAAAATACACCCTAGGATCGTTTTTGGAAAACATCCACTGGTTATTGAAATTCTTGCTCCTAACCGGCGCCCCGTTCAAAGAACGACAGATCTGCCAAGTTTTTGGGATGGTGCATACCCTATGGTGCGTAAGGAATTAGCCGGACGTTACCCCAAGCATGAATGGCGTTGAAAATAGCTGGACTCTCTAGAACATTGTGTGAGCTTATTTGGTTTTTAGGTGGTTCTTTGCCGCTTAGAAACAATCAAACACGCGGTTGGTATGGGGAGTGGCTGGCTCGAAGATATTTGAAGCGTAAAAAATTGTCCGTTTTGAAAAAAAATTGGCGTAGTCCTCAAGACGCTCGTCGTGAAATTGATCTTGTTTGCCTGGACGGCGAATGCTTGGTGTTTGTGGAAGTGCGGGCACGATCCGCAAGTTCTTTGAATAGCGGATATTATTCAATTAATTATCAAAAAAAAAATACCTTATTACGAGGCTGTTTGGATTTTCTAAATCAAAATAAGGACAGGTATAACACTTATCGATTTGATGTCGTCGAAATTGACTTGGCAGAGTCACATAATAAGTTATTTCACCACGAAAACGTTTCCCTCTTTCCATAATACTCTACTCTTTATATTATAGAAAGTTTTATGAAAAATTCTGGAAAAAGGAGCATTCCTCCAACTGTTATGGTAATTTTTGGTGCATCGGGCGATCTTACTGCTCGCAA
This sequence comes from Candidatus Chordibacter forsetii, assembly GCF_964187505.1. NCBI lineage: Bacteria > Pseudomonadati > Verrucomicrobiota > Opitutia > Opitutales > Candidatus Seribacteraceae > Candidatus Chordibacter > Candidatus Chordibacter forsetii. The sequence goes on along the minus strand of NZ_CAXLML010000074.1, from coordinate 8,587 downwards.
ACTTGTTCCAGCACTGTTCAATTTATCTTTAGACCATTTACTGCCTGAGAACTTTTTTTTAATTGGTTATGGGCGCAAACATGTTTCCGATGATGACTTTCGGTCTGGGCTTAAAAAATCCTTGTCTGCTTATTCCCGGAGACCTGTAAATAAAGATATTTGGGATAAGTTGGAGCCTGGTGTTTCTTTTCATACTGGAGCCTATGATGATCCATCAAGCTTTGAGGAATTGAAGCTTAAAATTGAAAAGATTGAGGAGATGGTTGGTGGACCGATTCAGTGTATGTTTTATCTATCAACTCCCCCGTCAGGATTTTTACCAATTCTTGAGAATTTGGGCAACAGTGGCTTGGCTAGATTGCATAAAAATACCCCTTCTGCTTCTAAGGTTATCATAGAAAAGCCATTTGGTAGAGATCTGAATAGTGCTCGCGAACTCAACCAAATGATAAATCGTAGGTTTTCAGAGTCACAGGTCTTTCGAATTGACCACTATTTAGGTAAAGAAACCGTACAAAGTTTATTGGTTCAAAGATTTGCTAATAGCATTTTTGAGCCCGTATGGAATCGAAATTATGTGTCCTCTGTTCAAATTACCGTATCAGAAGACCTTGGGGTTGGTTCTCGTGCTGGTTACTATGATCGTAGCGGAGCAATGCGAGATATGATTCAAAATCATGTCATGCAATTGCTCGCCCTGACCACTATGGAACCACCATCGTCCTTGGATCCTGAAGCTATACGGGACGAAAAAGTCAAGGCATTGCAGGCAATTAAGCCATTGAAATTAAACGACCCCCATGCAGAGGTTGTTCGTGGAGTTTATACAGAAGGACTAGTTGGTGGCGAAAAGGCGATTGGTTACCAAAATGAAAATGGTGTCTCCTCTACTTCTTACACTGAAACTTACGCAGGGCTCTGTTTGCAATTGGATAACTGGCGCTGGAAAGGAGTGCCTTTTTACATAAGATCAGGCAAGCGACTAGCTCGTAAAGTAAGTGAAATCGTGGTTCAGTTCACTCGTCCTCCCGCCATTCTTTTTGGCCATGACTCAAGGCAACCTCTTTCTCCCAACCTTCTGACGATTCGTATTCAACCAAATGAAGGAGTAGGTTTAAGTTTAAATTCGAAGACTCCAGGTCTTGAGACTAAGCTTCAACCAGTCAATCTGTCTTTTGGCTATGAAACGACTTTTGGCTCAAATACACCTGAAGCATATGAACGTCTAATTCTTGATGCTTTGGCTGGAGACGGAACGCTTTTTATCCGGGGCGATGAAGCAGAAAACTCGTGGGGGTTACTAACGCCCGTTCTCGATTACTGGCAATCTATGGGCAACCATGGGTTAGAGGAATATGCTGCTGGATCATGGGGTCCTTTGGCAGCCGATAAATTATTACTTCAACGGGGGCATGAATGGATTACAAATAAATGAAAACTTTTATATACCGAGTATTTATTAAAGTCTGGCTATTCTCTGCTGTTGGCTTGGGTTTATTTGCAAAGGTAGATAAGGTTGAGATTGTGAATGATGTCCATCCAGAAACCGTAGACTCAAAAAACCAGTTTGCTTTAATTGGAGGCGGATGTTTTTGGTGTACCGAGGCGGTATTTGAACAGATTGATGGGATTATATCCGTAATCTCTGGATATGCCGGTGGGCAGACTGAAAACCCTACTTACAAAGATATCTGTACCGGGAAAACTGGACATGCTGAGGTCATAAAAATTCATTTCGACCCATCAAAAATTTCATTTACTCAAATTTTAGAAATTTTCGGAAATGCACATGATCCAACGACTCTTAACAGGCAAGGTGCGGATGTAGGTACTCAATATCGTTCGACAATTATGTTTTACAATGAGAAGCAAAAAAAAGAGGCAGAATTATGGAAAGAAAAACTAACAGCTAAGCTTGTTGATGCGGTTGTTACCGAAATTGTTTCTGCTCCTAAATTCTATCCAGCTGAGGATTATCACCAAGATTATTATGCTAAAAATCCAGAACAAGGTTATTGCTCCTTTGTTATTCGCCCAAAACTTAAAAAACTTGGGCTAGAATAAAGATTTGAAATATTTTTAGGGAGTTCAAAGCTCCGCATTGTTTCTTGCGCATTTTTTCAATCAACAATGATGATTCATTATTTTTATGCTCGATATGCATGTCGTGCAAGGAATCTGAATTTCATTAGATTTAATATCAGGTAAAAGCTTAAAAAATAAAAAAAGTGAAGAATGCATAGATGATGCATAAACACTCAATTCTTGGCATTATAAAATCCTTGCCAAAAATATTGTTTGGTAATTATCTAAATTTATGGGTCATGAGAAATTTAATAATTCATCAAAATCTATTCGTCACATAACCGAATGGTTTGAAAAAAATCAATGTAACTCTCTTTGTGTATCTGGTCTTTTTGATGATTTGCCCGGAGTAAGCTTTTTTATTAAAGACCGGGAACACCGACTAGTGATGGTCAATGAAGGTTTTTTACCTAGATTGGGTTTATCTCAGCAAGAATTGTTTGGAAAAACTGATTTTGATTTATTTCCTGCCCGATTAGCGGAGCATTTTAGGAGGGATGACCGAGATATTTTTGAATCGAGAAAACCGAAGTTAAATATTTTGGAATTGGTTTTCAATAGCCAAGGTTTACCTGACTGGTATCTAACTAATAAGTATCCGATTTTTAATGATCGTGCGGATGTTATTGGATTGATGGGAACTGTTCGTCCATACGGTGATGGGGAGAATAAAGAATTGAAATGGGAAAGAGACGACGAAATTGGCCGTGCAGTTAATCATATTCGAAATAATTTTCGTGGTGAAATTTCAATTAGCGACCTAGTGGAGGTATCTGGGATTCCTCATCGAAAACTGCACCGTGGATTTGTCGAGTTGTTCGGCACTGCTCCTATGCAATTCATAACGAGAACACGAATTGAGGCTGCTTGTGATGATTTACTTTCATCCAGTAAGAAATTATCTATTATTGCTGGTGAGAACGGCTTTTACGACCAGAGTTCTTTCACTCAATTATTTAGAAGACAAATGAAAATAACGCCCTTAAAATACAGAAAGCAAAGAGGCTTTATATAAGATTTATATTCCGCTTCCGTAAATTTTTATTCTACGAATGTAAACTTCTGAATGTTTTTCAGCGATTGACCACCAATTGAGATTATCTGTACTTGGAACGGAACCATTTTCAAAAGCTTCCACCAACCTAGCACCTTCCATGGATAGAACCCTAACCATAACATCTACAACATCTGGGAATAGGTAGAAGGTTTTATTGTTTAGAGTTTGATAAGCTTTGTAGGATGTAGCCATAAATTCTTCTGCAAGTAGATTTCCTGGGGAACTTATATCAATGGGAGGAAAAATCTGAACCAAATTTCCCGTACCGAAACTATTTTTTTCTAAATGGTAGGCCCTGATTCCAAAATCTATAATGTTAGAGGCTAGAGAAAAAGATGTTGGTGAATAATCAGTCCCGTCTGTTACAATAGGATTAGTTATGGAGGAAGGAATTCGCGGAGTGCCTAAATCGCTAGGATCAAGAGAGGTCAAGGATGCTGATGAATCGTAACCGCCATCAGGGTGGAGATTGTAGCCAGCTTCAAAGGTGTTTCTTGCGGATACATCAGATCTAAATAGTTGATATTTTGCTCTAGATGATGGAGAGCCAGTCAGTCCGTATCGAATAATTTGATAACCGATAGCACGTGCAGAGCCATGGTTTTTTGCATTTGGGTCTAATTCTGGAGATTGAGAGAAAAAACGTAACCAACAACCCGCAACACCAAAACGGGATTCTAAAAAAGGACCTTGTCCAAGTGCATCAATCTCTGAATCTGTTAATTCTTCACTTGGCCAGTCTGAACCAACTATTCGAAGAGAATCAATCGGGCTTTTAGCATTACTACTAATGGCCGGATTTACCCATGAACCGCTGTTTTCATTATCGTTAAGTAAAGATACAGTCATCCACACATTTCCATCATTCCTGTAGAGGGCGCATTGAAGATCTTCTTGAACCTGATCGAGTACAAATTGCGCAATTTGATTCGTTTCGATTGTGGATGTTGACTTTGACTGAGTCTCGAGAACTTGGGTAGAAATTAAAAGAAGCATACCGGACAGAAGAGCAGTTACCGAGACTGCTACGAGCAATTCGATGACCGTAAAGCCTTTTGTTCGCGTTAATGGAGGAATCGTTTCTTTCATTAAGAGATGAATTTAGTACTAACCTTTAACCAGGGAAGTAAAGAGCCAATTTAATTATCAGCAATTATGCGATATGCCCCATGGCTTCTCCGAACCTAAAGTAAGTTTCATAACCTTTGGCTGATTGTTCCAGAAGTTCCTCACGGAAATTTATTCGATTCTTAGGAAAGATAGTCATGACGCAAGAACCGCCAAAAGAAAAATATCCAAATTCATCTCCTTTTTCGACAAATGAATTTTCATCTGCGGTGATGTGAACAGATCCCACACAAGTTGCTCCGATTAGAAGTTGAACCACTTTTCCTACCTGTTCGTTTTCCACAATTGAGAGGTATCTTTTGTTTTCCCAAAAAATTGAGATTCTCTTTCTAAGAGCGATTGGATTTACGGAGAATAGATTACCGTTGATTAATCTGTTATTACTCACTTTGCCAGGAAGTGAAAAGTGAAATCGATGGTAGTCCACAGGGCATAGGCGACTAATAACCATGGATCCTTCTCTAAAGGTATTTACCAAGTTTTCGGAACCGAGTAATCTAGTAAGATCAAACTCCTGTCCTTTGGCATACACTTGGGAAACTTTTGATAAGTCTGGCAGGACTAAATGCCTACCATCTGCAGGGAAGACCACTGAAGTTTGGGACGGGTGAACTGGTCGAGCTTGAGGTTTTAATTTTCGGAAAAAAAATTCATTAAAGCTTTTGTAGCTGTCGGTGTTCTCTAAAAACTCGTCTGTGTTAAGCTCGTATTTTGTGATGAAAGGACAAATTTTGGAACGGCTTTCAGGGGTATCCATTTTCTTTCCATACCACTTGGAGAACCAAGGTCTTTTAACCATTCCCCACAATCCAATTCTTCCCAAAATGTTTTCGTAAGAAAAACGTAACCATTTTTCCCCGTAGATTTTTTCGGATTCATATACCGAAAGATAGGGGTTCCAAAAGCGTATTTCCGGAATCATTTAGATGTAGAAATAAAGCCCGATCCGGACGGGCCAATCAAAAGTGTTAGGCTTTTTGGATTTTTCCAGCCTTAATTGCTTTAACTGATACCCATTGACGCTTAACTTGACCACTGGGAAGTTTAACACGGATACGTTGTAGATTAGGCCTAAAAGTACGTTTGTTGTTTTTGACCAACTGCAAGCCGATACCGCCAGCTTTCTTACTAACACCTTTATGGATTATACGACCGCCTACTTTAGGGCGCTTACCTGTGATTGCACATATCTTAGACATAATGAAAATAAGGGGATAAGAGCTAAACCATGTCAGAAATTAGCGACCTGACAAGATAAAAGGCTTAAAGGGGTGGCAAGTATTGATGAACTTTGATGGATGAATTGCTCTCGGTAAGATAGTACATCTTGGACACACTCGTTTGTGAAAGGAACATGGTTGCTTTATGAATTCCCAAAACTAAGCAGGTCGATGCTATGGAGTCAGCAATCATGCCAGTTGGAGCCACTACAGTAACTTGAGCACTTCCCTCTAAGCCAACCCCAGTCTTTGGATTAAGTAAGTGAGAATAGCGTGTTCCTCCGATTTCTAAGTTTTGCTCAAGATCGCCCGAGGTGGCCACCGCACAATTTGATAATTCAAGCACTGGAAGTTCCGGATGAGACCTTCCTCCAATTTCTACCCGCCATCCCTTAGATGCTTTCGGGGCATCGCCAATGGTCAAGTCTCCACCAGCATCGATTAAACATTTTGCAAAGCCCTGAGTTTTCATTACATCAAGCATGCGGTCTGCAACATACCCTTTGGCAATACCACCTAAGTCTAGAACCATCCCTGAAACAAGAAGATTTCCAGAAGTATTCAATCTGTTTAAAACTAATTTTTGATAGCCGGTTCGTTGCCGAGTTTCACGAAGCTTACCCACCTTTGGTAATTTTTGTCGAAAGCGGGCAATTCTCCACAAACGAGTGAGCGGGCCTAAAGTTACATCAAATGCTCCATCGCTCATTCGCGAAAGTTCTTGTCCATAATCTAAAACCTTAAAGAGCTCTTCAGATAATTTTACAGATCTACCACCTTCTGAACTTTGCGAAAACAGAGATAGTTCGCTGTTGGCTTCATAGTCGCTGAAAAGCATATTTAGACGAATCCCTTCACGAAAGGCTGAGTCTGTTGCCTTTTTGAGAGCATCTGTCATGGGTGCATCTACGATAATTAGAACCTCAGTGCCCATGATTTTTTTAGAAAAGCGTGCTTTCTGTGTACTCTTCTCGTCTCCAAATCCAACAAGCACATAACTCAATGTTAGCCACAGTCGGAGTAATTTAATCATTTTTAGGTTATTGGAATTTTAGAGAAAGGATGATAAAAGATTGAGATTATTAACAAATATCTCTTAGAAAGGATATTTACCTTTGTATTTATGAAGCTATTCAAACTTACTTGCAAATTCGTACTTGGGGCAATCCTCGCCTCACCTTGGGTTCAAGGAAATTCTTCCGAGATTGATTTTACCCGCGATGTACAACCTATCCTCGAACACAACTGTGTGAGTTGTCACCGCGAAGACAACGCCAAGGGCGATGTGCGATTAGACACAAAAGCCGCTACTCTTGCCGGGGATGATGTTTTGGTGCCTGGGGATCCAGAGGCGAGTTCGCTTTATTGGACAACCACCCTACCCTTGGACGATGAATTAATTATGCCTCCCATTAAAAACGAGGAAAAAGACTATCCTTTGACTGATGCCGAAAAAGCCGTTCTTAAACAGTGGATTGTGGATGGAGCAGAATGGCCCGAAGAAATCGTATTAGAACCGCGTAAGCGTCTACCCAAAACCATTTCATTTGTTGAGCATGTACAGCCTATTTTGGAACTTAATTGTGTGGCTTGCCACTACGAGGGAAAGGTAAAAGCGGACTTGAGACTAGATACTAAGGCTTATGCATTTGCCACTGATTATGTGATTAGTCCGGGTAATGCCCTCGAGAGCGATTTATATGTTCTTTGCACTCTTCCCATGGATGATGAAATGTTCATGCCCCCAGCCCCTGCGGATCCACTTTCCTCAGGTGATTTATATACATTACGCCGGTGGATTGATGAAGGTGCGGATTGGCCCGAGGAAGTCACCTTGGCTCCGAAGAAGAAGTCGCTCACCATCTTGGGGACGATGCCCAAAGATTTGTATCAGGAACTTGGTTTTTCTGAGGGCCCGGTTACGGATGAATTTTCCGAGTACGAGGAGGAGATATCCACCTCCGACCTAGCTTTTGAATTGGTTCCAATCGAGGGTGGAGAATTTACCATGGGTAGTTCGTTGGATGATTCTTCTCGCGGTGAGGATGAGTGGCCCGCCCACCAAGTCGAAGTTTCTGACTTTTGGATGGGTAAGTATGAGCTCACTTGGGATCTTTACGAGTTGTGGATGCTCAATATCGACCGGGATAACCGGGCTTACAAAAAAATGGAGGAAACCAAGGCAGATGCACTGACTGATGCGGTTACCAAGCCGACCGCTCCCTACACTGATATGACTTTTGGAATGGGCAAAAGCGGATTTCCCGCAATCTGCATGACTCAATTATCCGCTAAAATGTATTGTATGTGGCTGAGTGCCCGAACCGGCAGGTTTTATCGTTTGCCCACCGAAGCTGAGTGGGAGTACGCCTGTAAGGCAGGGAGTAACACTGCATACAACTTTGGTGATGATCCCGAATCACTGCCTAATCATTCATGGCACCTAAAAAATAGTTTCTTTCAGTACCAATCAGTTGGGAAAAAGCCTGCCAATGGCTATGGTCTTTTTGATATGCATGGAAATGTTTGGGAATGGACCCTTGATCAATTTGCCCCACCTCCCTCAACATCACCTGCCAATAAAAGGGTAAACCCAATGGTAGTACCCACCTCGCTTTACCCTAGAGTGGTCAAGGGCGGTTCTTGGGATGATGGCCCCCAAAACCATCGTTCCGCTGCCCGTATGGCTTCGGATGAATCATGGAAACAACAGGACCCTCAAATTCCCAAAAGTGTATGGTATCATACCGATGCCCTGTTTGTTGGTTTTCGCGTGGTACGACCAAGAGAGATCCCACCCCTGGAAGATATAGAAAAATACTGGCCATCTGAAGCCGAGATTCTGGCCATCCCTTCACGTTAGCTTTGAGAACTGGCTTATCGAAGGTAGCCAAGGTGGTTAGGGATAAGTCTTTCTGGCCTTCCTGAAAACAAGAAAGCGGATTTAAGTTGCCCGCGACTTGTACCTTGGATCAGTTTAAGGGTTAGGAATGAATCAAGATTTACCCGATCAAAATAACCGGCCAATTGTAGGCTTAAAAAGCAAGGGGTTTGCTTTGGTTATAACCCTGGCACTTGTCAGCTTTGTATTCTTACT
>NZ_CAXLML010000073.1:0-3974 GCF_964187505.1 Candidatus Chordibacter forsetii | reverse complement strand
GCACTTCTGCTCTTTGGAATTGTATTATTATACGGGGTTGGTTCCAACCCAGAAGCTTGGGGTGCAACTTTATCTATGGTACCCAGTTCAGATGCCTTTTCCTTTAGTTTCCTTTATCAGTTGCTTTCCGAAAATCCCAACCATCTACTCTTGCGGGCTGGTGTCGTCCTGATTATTTCCGGGATTGCATTTAAAGTCGGAGCAGCTCCTTTCCAAATTTGGGTACCAGATGTTTATCACGGTGCTCCTATGCCAATCACGGCGTTCCTTGCAGTTTCCTCAAAGTCGGCAGGTTTTTTTGTTTTGATTAATCTTGTTAATGGACCCTTTGCTGGAATGAGTGAGTTTCTATTACCATTGTTAGGATTTGTGGCCACTTTTACTATATTTTTTGGGAATTTAGCCGCTTGCTCTCAAAGAAATTTAAAAAGAATGCTCGGATTATCTGGAGTGGCTCACGCCGGATATCTTTTGGTGGCCGTGATGGCCTCGATGTTACTACCTGGAGAGAGTGATCGTGCGGTATGGATATTGTTTTTCTACCTGTTTACCTACCTGCTTGCTTCCTTTGCTGTTTTTGGAGTTATGGGCCTTGCTCGTGTTACCGACGATTCGGAGCATGAGTTCTCTGATTACGAAAATTTAGCTCAAAAAAAGCCTTGGGCTGCCTTTGTGCTTGTTGTTGGGATAGGATCTTTGGCCGGAATTCCTCCGTTTGCGGGTTTTATAGGTAAACTGCTTCTTTTTAGCGTAGCTTTTGAAACCAAACTTTTTCTATCTATCGTAGCCATGGTGATCGGTGTGGTTATTTCAATTTATTATTACTTCGGGTGGATTCGTGAGATTTGTTTCCATCCGCGTCCAGTTTTTGAAGATGATGAAGCTAAGCATGACCCATGGAAAGATGTCGGTTCTGTTGGAATGCTTAAACCCGCTCTTTTTTCCCTGGTACTAGCCTCGATTGTTTTGGGTCTTTGGCAGGGACCGATCGGAGATGCCTTTTAGAACCTTGTTATCATTGAGTCCTTTATTTATGCTCAGATTTTACATGCCCGGGTGGCGGAATTGGTAGACGCGCCAGATTTAGGATCTGGTGTCCTATGGACGTGGGGGTTCGATTCCCCCCCCGGGCACATTTTATTTTGTGTAAAATTTTGTACATTAATATTATACGATTTTAATAGTTTTTTTGTTATTAAATCCGTTCTTGCTTTGAGGTAAAGCTTTGCCATTGTAAAAAGCATGAAAAACTCCTGTCTTTTGTTGATTAAGCAAGGTTGGCTGGGCTTGCCGTTGTTTTTCCTTGGTTTAGTAACATTGGCATTTAGCCAATTTGAAACGGAGGTTGATGTTAAGAATCTCACTGCGGATCAATTAGCCGATTCTATATCAACTAAAATTTTAAACGCAGAAAAAGCTCTTGATCGGTTCGAAGATTCATCAATCACTCCTGCGAGGAATGAGTTCTCAAAAGTCCAAAAGAAAATAAATTCAGGAAACTTAGGGCAAGCAGATCAAGGTATTTTGATTGCTCAACTCGATGGACTTAAAAATCGATTTGTTGAACGCGAAAAATTAATGATCTCATCGGTTGAGCAAACAACCCAAAGACTTAACGGAACCAAAGATATTTTTAACGACCTCCAGGCAAACTTTGCTGGAAGAATGGAGGAAACTCGTTCGGCTCTACTGGCTCTTCATGAGAACTTAGCTGGAACTCTTGTTGAATTGGAAGCTTTGTCGACTATGTCAAGTGGGTTGTCCAAGGATTTTAATTACGAAGTTTCGTTGCTTACTGATCAAGTCGATGAAAAAGCGTTGTCTTCAGTTCCCGTTCCTCCTGTTCAAACGGCTAGGGCAAAACCTACAACCTCTATGGGGCGAAAAATTTCCTCCGTTATCCAAGCTCGTGAAGCTCTTCCTCTCAGGCATTCCAACACTCTTAGTAGTAATATTAATCTTTCCAAGACTTCTGAATTTGGGAAATTATCCAGTCCTAGTCCTGGTAATGAAGATGATTTAATTTCAAAGCTTCGTAGAGAGCTCGATAATTCCAAAAGTTTCCAAACCGAACTTTCAGCTGACTCAGCAGAACTTAAATCAGATCTCAGAAAAGCTTACAGGGAAATTGTATCTTTGCAGACCAACCTGAAGGAGTCTAAAATGATCGTAGACGAGTTGGAGAACTCGAAAAGAAGTCTCTACAAGACTTCTGATGGAGGACCAGCCACTGCCCAAACAGTAAGCAAAGAAATTAATCGTTTAGAGCGTCAACTCGAGCAAGCGAGGGAAGACTTAAGACAATCAAGACAGAGTCTATTACTGGAACAACAACGATCAAATGCAATGATCAGTTCCATAACCACTGAATTGGAGCGCACTCGTAGAGAACTAGACTATGCCAGGCAAATGGCACACAGTAATGGTGCAAGTTTTGAGCGACTTGCTTTTCTCGAACGTGAACTAGCTCAGGCAAAGCGTGCACTTGAATCCACGCAAGCTCAACCACTTGAGCCAGGCTCTGAAGATTTTGTTAACTTGCAGGAAGAATTAAAGAAGTCTCTTGGCGAAATTGCTAGAATGCAGATTGAATTGTCAGAAAAAGAAAAGCTGCAAGATGAACTTCTTCGGCTAAAAAGTACAATGGAACAAATTGAAGATTCTCCATCTCGTTCTGCCAGTCCAGCTTTTGTTAACAAACTTTTAGTCGAATTGAATGCAGCAAATTCGGAGATTGAGCGTCTACAGGATGGGAATCTTGCCCAACGAGATGGGCTTTCCGCGGATGTCATTGCTTTGCAAGACCAGTTACAAATGACGCAAACCGAATTGGATCAAGTCAGGAAAGACTTTGCCAGTACTAAAGAGGATATTGCAACTCGTGAATTCGAATTTGCTACTACGATAAAAAAGTTGGAGGAAGAAGCTCAAATGGCCGAATCCATTCTGCAGCAGGCTTCAGAAGGCAAAATGCCAGTCGTTCCTTTCGTTACCGAAATGGAGGAAGACTTGGCTGCTTCTGAATCCCGGGTTCGCTTACTTTCCGATCAATTTTCAAATGAACAAAAAAGAGCCACAGAGGTTATTGATGAACTAACTAATGAGCTCAACTTGGCTCAAGCCCGACATAAAAAATCCTTGGATCAACTAGCTCGCAAAGAATTGGAACTAACTAGCCGTGATCAAGACCTTACCTCTTTGACTCAACAAAAGAAAGATTTGGAGGAGGAACTCGAAGTCGTAAAAGTTATTTCCGGACAGCTCCAGGATTTGAATCAGGTTCTTGAAGATACAAAGGAGAGTCAAAATGTACAGAGCCTAACAAGTGATCAAGTCTTTGATTCTTTGAAAGAAGAGTTAAATCGTGCGAAAATAGAACTTGTTGTCACTCTTGAAGAAAAAGAAAAACTTCAGGATGAGTTTTCACTCAGATTAAAAAATTTGGAAACGCAACTTGAAGACTCTCGAAATGAAATGTTTGAGGAACAAGAAATTTTCCAAGAGACTACAAACGAATCTAAAATTTTAGTTTCTGAACTGAAGACAGAATTAGATGCTGCACGGGACGAGATTGCACAAATGAAAAGAAGTGGAATTACTGAGTCAGTAGAAACCAAACAGGCGGTATTACAACTACAGGAAGCCTTAGGAACTATTCGTATTCTTCAGGAATCATTAGAAGAAGCCGAGGCGGCTAATCTTGAGGTCGATAATTTACGGACCGAACTGGCAGATGCAATGTCCGGACAGTTAGAAAAATTTCAGGAAAATGAAAAGGATAAGATCAATCTTCAAAACGAGATCGAAAACTTGGAAGCGGAGATTGCTCTTTTGAGAGAATCAAACAACGGAACTCAAGTTGCTCAGTTAAAGTCCAATTCAGCACTGCAAGCACAATTAAGTTCATCAGATGAAGAAATTAAGCGACTTAATAATAGACTCTCGCAATCCGAACAACTTGGAGTCGGTGCCCT
>NZ_CAXLML010000072.1:0-23752 GCF_964187505.1 Candidatus Chordibacter forsetii | reverse complement strand
ATCTGCGCGCGAGACTATTGCTAGAGTGGCGGCTGGAGCCGTGGCTAAAAAAATTCTTTCTTACGATCATATTAATATCCGAGCCTATGTTGAAAGAATTCATGATATAGAGGCGCCATCAATCGAGGAATTGCCCACACTCGAACAGGTGGAGTCAACCCCTACCCGATGTCCTCACTCCGAAACTGCCAAGCTCATGGAAAACCGCATACTCGAAGCCAAAAAAGCCGGTGATTCTGTAGGAGGATCAATCCTTTGTCGGGTAACAGGACTTCCAGTGGGTTGGGGTGCTCCAGTCTTTGATCGTTTGGAGGCCGATTTAGCGAAAGCTATGCTTAGCCTACCCGCCACCAAAGGATTTGAAGTTGGCAGCGGATTTGACGGTACCTATTTAAAAGGTTCCGAACACAACGACCTTTATGAATCGAAAGATGGTAAAGTTAGTACCTCCTCAAATCGATCCGGAGGAGTACAAGGAGGAATAAGCAATGGAGAAGAGCTATATTTTCGTATTGCCTTCAAACCAACTGCTACTGTTTTACAAAAACAAAAAACCGTCGATTCCCAAGGGAATGAAACCGAGTTGATGGGGCGCGGTCGTCATGACCCCTGCGTTCTTCCCCGTGCTGTACCTATTGTCGAGGCAATGACCTCCTTGGTTTTAATTGACCATCGGATGCTACACACTGCCCAATGCCAATCTTTCGACTTTTCATAACCTAGTGAGCACAACGATTCACCTAGTTATTGAAACTCCGGGAGCAACTGCCTTTCAAATTCTAAGAGATGCAACCGAAGATGATTCACCCACTCCGAGATTCATATTCCCACCTGAGTCAATCATAGAACCTGAAAATGGTTTAATGTGGAAATGGTTAACGGATAGACCGAAGATGATTTTCCCCACCATTGAATCGGAAAACCTGAACGAATGCTTCCTTTTTATATCGAACAATCTTAATTTGGCAGACCAGCTTGAGGAAATCAGTCTTGTTTTAGAAAAAAATAGCGATCTTTCAATCGGTAAAGTTCTTTTTTTTATCTATTCCCCGACCCTGTTATCCCCTCCCACTGATTTCCAGGAATGGATTGATGCATCTGCTCACTTTGCTGACGCCATGCTTTTTACTGAAAGAAACAATAAAAATGCAGCTTTAATTAAATCATATCAGGATAGGTATTCAACCCTGCGGTACCCCATGGAATCGATTGTGCTGGGAAAGAAAAACAATCCATGGGCCAGAATCCTGGAATCCTTTCCACGACGCATCAGTCATATTTTCGATTCTCCTGAACTATTAGAAACTGAAGACCAACCGGAAATGGACCGCTACCTCGTCCGCCTTCCATCAGGACATCGTAAACATACGATACCTCTAGTTTTTAAGAAATCTTAAATAATCCCAAAACACAGATTCTTTAATCTCGACCAAGGAAATCCCTCAATATACTTTAAAATTTAATTAGCCGGGGTGGCGGAATTGGTAGACGCGCTAGACTCAGAATCTAGTATCTGCAAAGATGTGCGAGTTCAAATCTCGCCCTCGGCACCAAGATAAATATGCTTGATACAATTTAAAATTACTCTAAAAAATCTTCTTACTATGAAATTAAATCCCATATTCTTCACCCTGACAGTTTGCTTGTTACAATTCACATTGTACTCTCAAGAAGACGCAGCAGCAGCATCTTCAACCGGGTCTGTTGCAGCACCTAGCAAGGGTGCCCCCAAAGCAGCTCAAGCAAACCATAAGCTCAGAACATTGCATATTGCTATTCATAAACTTGGACTTTCACATTCAGACATAAAAAGTTTATCACATAACTCAGGGAGTGGACTTGATGGATTCCATGAGCTCTACAAGAAAACACTGAAAGAAGGTGGTACGATTAAAGAGTTCCAGGAACACCACGATCTTCTTGTAAAAGACCACACATTAGAAGATGCTGTAATTTATGGTGAATTCCTTAGAGACCCACAACATGAGGGGAAGTCTACAGCAGAGGCTTTAGAGGCTGCAAAGGAGCAACATGCAGACACATACGCTCTACCAAATTTACTTATAAGTGACGCTTTATCCACTACATTAGGTATTTACGGAACTGATTATCAACGCACCGAGCAATTTGAGAGTGCTTTGACTTTGGCCACCACTCTATTGACCGACAAGTCCTTGACTACTTCACTTCCGACTCCTATAACACTTAACACTTTAAGTAGTGGCCACAATTTAGCTTTCATTCGGCTACTTTCTGCCTACGGTGCACTCGGCTCAAATGGTGAAAATCTAGCAACTGAGGTTTTAGGTAGTGCCTACAGCGGTTATTCCGACGAATCCGAATTATCTCGATCCCTTGGTTCATCCACTGATTACCTCTCATTTCTTTCGACACTTACAGGCGGGAGGACTTTCAGTGAAGAAGACGCCTCATTAAAAAGCCTTGATGTACAACTTAATCAAGTTCAATTGGTTGGAGCTTCTACATTCACTTTAGGTGCTGCAAATACTGATGAAAGCGAAGTTGATGTTTATTCAAGATTAAAAGAAGCAGAGACAAAAAGTGATCGTAAAGTTTTAATCATAGGTGCTGCTAAAGATATTAAATCTGCCGGAGATATTACATTTACTAATCAAAATAATGCTGAAGACCATGCACTTGTACTTGGTGCTGCAGACGATATCATGATAGATGGTAGTAATATCGAGTACACCGGATCAAACCTTGCGATTGGATCGGGAGACACGGGTGAAGATAGCATGCATTTAGTTAACACAGAAATCAAAACTGGTGGAAACTTAGCCCTTGGTTCCTTAGGAACTATAAATATTTCTACTGCAAAATTTTCTGTAGGAACGGCAAACTCGCTTACTTCAGACCCTGACAATGTATACATTTATGCGAACGATTTAATCGATGCAAACAATCTAGCTTTTGCTGGTCGTGTGGACGACATATACATGGAATCTAGAACCATTCACCTAAAAAATACAGTGTTTCCATCAACTGCTGATGTAATGCTTAGAAGTCAATTGGGTTCCTTACACATTTCAGAATCGGCAACTGATATTGTATCTGGTGGAGTAAACTTTCATAAAGTAAAACACTTAGGAATCGGCAGCAATGACCTGATTAGATCTGATTTTTCAGGTGTGGACGGTCACATAAATTCAAATGCTGCACTCCCAAATGGAACACCATTCATAAAAGTACGAAAACAATAGCTTTAGAATAAATCTTAATCAAACAAAGAAAATGATCTATAAATTTTCATACCTCTCCCTTTTTGTATCGGCTTCATCACTACTTGTAGGGCAGATAAACTCTAACCGAATCGATTCTACTGATAGATCTTTACCTTCTCCAGTTGAAGAATCGATAAAAAATAAAGTGAACGACAGTTCTAATGTAATTTCATCTGACACAGGTGCACAAAGACCACTGATACTTACAAAATCAGGACTATCACTAGACTTCGGATACAATACAAGAGTTTCATACAAACAAAATCCTCTTGGTGCTCCTGGAATACTTGATCAACAAGCTGACTTAGTTTGGGAAAATTCCTTTAACAGTCGTGCTAAGCTTGGTGTTTACGACTTGGACACCTTTGTACTAACACCATTCTTAGGTGGTGCGTGGACAATGACTGATTACACTCACCAAAATGCGGATGAAGCAATACCTGACCTTGGAGTTCTAAATCATAATACAACAACAGCATATCTACTCTTTTTACTTCAACACCAAAGTGGTTGGGCATTCCGAGCAGGAGTTATGTATTCGAATGACCGTAGTGCTGAAACAGATACAGAAGAGTACAAAGAGTTTTATCCAAGTATAGGTGCTACAAAAGCCCACACTATAAATGAATATTTACTCGGTGTTCTAGACTTATCCGCTGGTACTCATTTAGGCGATGTAGAAGATGCTGATGGTTCTACGAGTTCTTCTCACACTGCTGATGAGTTAGATCACATTGATGCTACCTTACGCTACTCTATCATTTACAATTTAGATAACTTCAAAATAACTCCCTCATATTCTGTTTCATACCGAAAATATGACAATGGATTTAATTTTGATCGCAGCGATGTATTGCAGAGCATAAGTTTGGATGTTGATTACCCAATTACTGAATCGTTTGATCTTTCTATCTTTTCAAATTATGCTAGGCGTACATCTTCTGGCACAGATGAAGCTCAAGATTCATACAGCACCCTTTACGACTTTAAAAAGTTTGATATAGGTGCAGGTTTAGGAATTACAGCAAGTTTTTAAAAAAATTGTTTCACACTTTATTACTCTACAATGCCGCTTTTTTCACAGCGGCATTTTTTTTATACGGTGAAACTCCCAGTGTAACTTTCAAAGTTGGTATTGTTGATGCCGTTGACTTGTCGATTAAAGATAAGTTCGATCCTTTTCCAATAGATGTAAATACAACGTTAACTCCAGACCTATTGATTGCAACTGGATCAAATGGTAGGGTAGAATCTAATGTAAATGGTGTTTATTGGAGACTTGGTTGCGAAACAATGGGTAAATGGAATTCTAACACAGACTTTTATCTAGATTCAGGTAGTTTGTTATTTTGTAACTCAAATGATAACCATATTAAGTTTTCTACCAGAGAATCAAATGCCACTTTTTACGGACATGGTACAATTATTATTGAAGCAACCAAGAATGGTGGATTTAAATTTATTCCTCTTGAAGGTAAAGGCTATATTGAAACTCAAAAAGGTGGTTCGAAAAAAATTGTTGGTGGAAGAATGCTCCTTTGTCTCGGAAACCCTAGTTATTTCGGAGATGCCTATGATATAGACATTATGCTGATGCTAAAATCTAGTCGCCTTATTAATTCTTTTCCTTCCCCCTTGCCCACTTTTAAAAAAATTGGGCTCGCAATTTACATCCAAGAATTAAAGTTAAAAGGCAAATATAACGCTTTAATTGGTGATGCGACTTCAGAAACTAATTTGCAAATTTGGTCATTTGGGGAAAAAGTCGAATAATCTCGGTTTTACAAATTTCGTGCCCACCACACAGACTATACTACAATAAATCATTTGTACTTTCTTCCTAATTGGGAATATTTCGTAAAATAAAATTTTAACTTAAATGGTCTTTGAGATATTCAGTGTAAAAAATTGACAGCATATGTGATTTAACTGTCGAAATGCTATAAGTCGTTTTCTAATCTTTAGGAAGTGACGAATGGGCACCATCACAGAAGGGGCCATTTCCAGAATGTTTACAGTTACAAAATGCAGTATTTTGGGATTCAGAAATTTCAACTTTTTGGGGAGTAAAACTAGTTCCTTTGTGAGAACCGTCACAGAAAGGTTGCTTGGAAGATTTCCCACATGAACACCACCAGTATTCACCTGCCTCTAATTTAATAACAGCTGGCATGCGGGATGCCACCACTGGTTTTTCGTCGCCCATTCTATTACTCCTGACCCTCTTCTCCATGGTCGGAGTAAAGAACCGCATCGACATATATCTTTGTGGCAATAATCCCAAGAAGTAGAACGCCAAACATAACAACGGGTACAAAGATTACAGGCATACGCAACTTGGTATGCCCAATTTTCGGATCATCAATAAAATCGTGTGAACTCATAATAGTAATTGGATATTACAGGGTGTAAATTTGATCAAACATGGTTCCTTCAAAAGTAGGAATTCATTACTCAACAACCCAGGAATTCTTGCCAGTTAATAATTCTTGAAGGTTGCCCTCCCCTTTTGCTTGAGATGCCTTAATTTGCGAGTGAAGGGCATCTTCATAGGTTTCCCTGCCTTCTATTTGACGAAGTATACCAAAGGGCGTAGGAAAGGCAGGGTAAGCCATTTGAGCAAGAATAGAGGCATAAGCCGGATTGTTGGTCTTGGAGTGATGAACTAAAAGATCTGATTCATCATCTCCATCTTTCAATTCAACAATTTCAGGATCAAATCCATTGAGTCGAATGCCTTTGTTCTCACCGAAGCGTAATGGTTTACCTTCTTCAAGCATTAATGCCTGTTCACTGCGAACTGCTCTACCAGTAACAGTATCAAAAGCATTATTATTAAAAATTACACAATTTTGAAAAATTTCAATAAAGGATGTACCTTTGTGGGCTTGGGCAGCTTTGAAGGTTTCGACCATATGTTTTTGGTCAGTATCGGAAGTACGGGCGATAAAAGTGGCCTCGCTTCCCAAAGCAAATAATAAGGGATTGATTGGATAATCTAGTGACCCAACTGGTGTACTCTTTGTCTTTTTTCCAACTTCTGAAGTTGGGCTGTACTGACCCTTAGTCAGTCCATAAATTCGATTATTGAACAGCAAAACATTAATATCGAGGTTTCGGCGGAGTAAATGCATTAAATGATTCCCCCCGATCGAAAGTCCATCTCCATCTCCAGTAACCATCCACACGGAAAGGTCAGGGTTTGCAGATTTCACACCGGTTGCCACGGTAGGTGCACGACCATGAATGGTATGAAATCCGTAGGTATTCATGTAATAAGGAAAGCGACTGGAACATCCGATTCCACTGACCACGACAAACTTTTCCTTGGGCACACCAAGTTCGGGCAAAGTTCTTTGAACTGCGTTAAGGATAGCATAGTCTCCGCATCCCGGACACCAGCGGACATCATTTTCAGTAACAAAATCCTTTTTAGTAAGGCTGCCTTCTTCCGTATTCGTTGTGCTCATTTAAATATTTGCTGGTTAGGACAATTCCTTGTGGAAAGAATCACGAAGCTCAGAAACCTTAAAGGGTTTTCCCTGAACCTTAGTCAAAGGGATAGCATCGACTAAATATTTAGCCCTCAATACTAAACTAAGTTGCCCAAGGTTTAATTCAGGAACAATCACTTTCTTGAATCTTTTAATAATTTCTCCCAAATCCTTGGGTAATGGATTGAGATGGCGTAAATGCAATGATGAAATAGAGAAACCTTCGGCCTGCATCGCCTGGGCAGCGGATGTAATTGCACCATAAGTACCGCCCCAACCGATGACCAACAAATCCCCTTCCGCTTCACCATGAAGTTGGGTAGGAGGTATAGTGTCTGCAATCCGTTCAACTTTTTCCGCACGCAGATGGGTCATCTGTTCATGGTTTTCTGGATCATAATTGACCCCTCCATCTTCAGACTTCTCAAGTCCACCAATACGATGTTCCAATCCAGGTTGACCGGGTATGGCTTGAGTACGTGCAAGGGTATCAGGATTTCTTTTGTAAGAAATGTATTCTTCGTCCGGATCAGCAAACTTTGCCTCTATCGCAGGAAGATCGGCGGCATTGGGAACAAGCCAAGGCTCAGCTCCATTTGCTACATATAAATCGCTGAGGTAAATAACAGGAGTGCAATAGGTAAGTGCAATTCGGCAAGCCTCGATCGAACATTCAAAACAATCAGATGGAGAATGAGCTGCAATCACAGGTAATGGGCAATCCCCATGGCGAGAAAACAAACTTTGCAAAAGATCGCTTTGCTCGGTCTTGGTAGGCAAACCAGTACTCGGACCACCTCTTTGAACATTACAGATAATAACGGGTAATTCGGTAATGCTGGCAAGACCAATGAATTCACTTTTCAAACACATTCCTGGACCGCTAGTTGCCACAACGGACAAATCTCCAGCAAAACTTGCACCAATGGCCACACCCATAGCCGCAATCTCATCCTCAGCCTGTACGGTCTTAATGCCGAATTTTTTTAGAGCAG
This sequence comes from Candidatus Chordibacter forsetii, assembly GCF_964187505.1. Taxonomy (NCBI): domain Bacteria; kingdom Pseudomonadati; phylum Verrucomicrobiota; class Opitutia; order Opitutales; family Candidatus Seribacteraceae; genus Candidatus Chordibacter; species Candidatus Chordibacter forsetii. The sequence goes on along the minus strand of NZ_CAXLML010000072.1, from coordinate 16,018 downwards.
ATAGGCCTTCCAAAACTGGGGATGCTGGGGTAATGGGATATCCAGAATAGAGCAGTTCACGATTGGCGCTCTGAGCACCCGCAACTAGCCCATAAACCAAAGCTTCATTTCCAGAAATTTTTCGATAAACACCAGGGTTTACTACTGCCTTCGCCAACTGGTAGCGATTCCGAGCGGTTTCCATAGTATCACCCAAGTTGTGTCCAGCCTTTAGGGCTGTTGAATTAGCATCTGCAACTTCGGGTAGCCGTTTTCCCCACTTTTGATCAAAAAACTTCAATGTTGGATCAAGTGGCCGTCCGTAGACATAGCACATAAAACCAAGGGCAAAGAAATTTTTACAGCGAGCTTTATCTGATGGTTTTAAGGGACTTTCGGAAAGAGCCTCCTTTGTCAAAGTGGTCAGGTCCAATTCTATTAATTGGTACTTTTTGCGAAACTCTTCGTCCTCTAATGGGTTGGACTCATAACCTGCCTTTTTGAGGTTCATTTTTTTGAATGAGTCCACATTTACCACTAACATTCCCCCCTCGGGCAAATCGCTTATATTTGACTTGAGTGCAGCTGGGTTCATGGCCACCAACGCATCAGGCTCATCACCAGGTGTGAGTATAGAATGACTACCAAATTGTAATTGATAGCCAGATACACCTGCAATGGTGCCTGCAGGAGCTCGAATTTCCGCAGGGAAGTCAGGCAGTGTGGCAATGTCATTGCCAGCAAAGGCGCTCGAGTCGGTAAAGCGTTCCCCGATAGTCTGCATTCCATCGCCGGAATCTCCGGCGAAACGCACGACTGCGGATTCGATTTCTTCAAAAGAATCGGGTTGCTTGTGTCATTAATTGCTATAGGTGGAGTGAAACTTGTGTAAAAAACGACTCATTTTATGAGGTTGTAAAGTAATGTGTACAACGAAATTCGAGAAAAAAAAGGATACAATTGGTAACTTTAATATAAATTGATGTAAAAATTACAAATTCTCAATAGGTAAAGGAAAGGGAAATAAGTTGAAGGCCATCGAAAGGCGAGTAATGTTCGAACGATTTTCGCGGACCCCATGACGCATCCAGGGTTCGAAAAGAACGAGTTTTCCAACCTTTGGCATGATTTCCAAATCAACTTCTCCTTCCTTATGAAAAAATAAATTCCCTGAATCATTTTCAGCAGCGAGATAAAATACTCCACACAACTTAGAATTGAGGGCATGGTCATGCAAACCTGTGGATTCTCCAGGTTCTGCCAAGTTAAACCAGAAAGGGGGATAAGCATGATCACACCCCCGTAAAGGTTCGAAAAGAACCACACTTGAAACTTCTAATATTTCCAACCCGAAATCTCTGCCCATACGAATAGGGTTTCGGGCAGCGGGTACTTCATCAATGTCGATGTATAAATTTTCCCACCTTCCACCAATCTTGTGAGATTTTTTTGCCGTAGAACGGGATTTTTCGAACTGTTCGAACAATTCCGGCACCCAATCCTCAAATCCAGGGAGTTCGATCTCGATTATTTTTCCACCGCCCCAAGAAAATATTTTTTGCATACTCGACTAATATTCCACAGGTTTAGACAATTTTCCAAGCAACTATTGATGTGCTTTAAATTTCCTTCGAAGTTCTGCTATGTCCAGCCAGAAAAAACCCTCCTCCTTGAAACCAGGACAGACCGAACAACTAACGAAGGAATAGGTATCCTTTGACTGTCTATTGAGAATTGCCCCCAAAATGGTTCCAACAGGAACCGTAAATTGGAGCGAGCATTCTGCACCAGACGCAAACATGACAAGTTTAACATTATGGTATTGATTTCGATCAAAAATATGCAAATCGAGTGTAGCACCTTGATGAAAGTACCAAGTTTCATCGGCATCGAGGGAGTGCAAGCGAGGAAACCTCTCCCTTTTCAACGAGTAATAAATAGATGTGCCCAAGGGCCTGGAAAACTCGGAGGAATGGGTAGAATGACTAGACTCAAATGTACGGCGAAAGTAACCACCTTCTGGATGAGGAGAAAGGGATAAAGCTTTGATTATATATTCTACTGAATGGATCAAAAAACTAAACCAATGCGAGTAATTCTTGCAGGAGGGATGCTGCAGTAAAAGGGGATACTATATCTGTCGGCTTTGGAGAAAGTTCAACCAAGTCCATCCCCACACAGGTTCTGCCCTTGAGTGCAGACTTCACTAAATCGATCGATTGGTAGTAACTTAGTCCACCTGGCACGGGAGTACCCACCGCCAGCATAACTGAGGGATCTAATCCATCTAAATCAAAACTTAGGTAAACAAGTTCAGGAAAATCAGACGGTAACTCCATGGAAGATACATTGCCTCGCACCAATTCCCCGGCATCTTGAAAAAATACAGAATATTTTTCACGAATCTTTTTTTCCTCCTCGCAAATAGCCCGAACTCCAATTGAGGCGAGGCGATGCCCATCTTGAACAAGGAGGTTCATGACACTAGCGTGTGAATGTACCATACCTTGGTAGCTGTCCCGAAGGTCGGCATGTGCATCAATCTGAACGACACCAATTTTTTGGCCAATTGCTTCGGAAACTCCCTTAACTGCTGCCCATGTAAGAGAATGCTCTCCTCCCAGAATAACCGGGAAATGATTTTCAATAACAATCCGTGCACTTCGCTCCTTAAGTTCAAGCAAGCAAGTTTCATGATCAACAGAACAATCAATCGGCGGTTGGGTAAAAAAACCAGACTCACAAGGAGAAGATCTCTCAAGTTCCTGACTGGCATGAAGGATTGCATTGGGACCAAGGCAAGTACCCGATCCATAGGAAACGGTTTTTTCCATTGGACAGGGAACGATTTGAAACTTTGCAGAAGCCTGCAAGTTCTCGTGCTCTTGCAACTCGGAGCCTAAAAACTGCAAACTTTTAATTTCCTTCATGATAGACGATTCACAAATTCTTCATATTCAAACTCTCGAACCATCGATAGATTATCAGTTTGGGAGTTCCAAATTGCAATGGCAGGTAGTTTCACTCCGTTAAAAGTGTTGGTTTTTACCATGGTATAATGAGCTTGATCCAAGAAAGCCACACGATCCCCAATCCGTAATGGATTATTCATCCTGTACTCACCAAAACTATCGGCAGTCAAACAACTCGCTCCGCCCAATAAGTATGGGTGCTGTCCATCCTCAATATCCCCTAATAGTGCAGGACGATATGGAGCCTCAATGACATCCGGTGCATGACAGGTTGCACTAAGATCAAGCAAAGCGTGCATGGCATTGGAATTCATCAAGTCAATTACCTCCCCGACAAGAATACCCGCATCCAAGGTAACGGCTTCCCCAGGCTCCAGGTAGACCTGACAATCATACTTTTGAGAAATTTCATCGATCAATTCGATCAATCCATCCTGGTCATAATCCGAACGAGTGCAATGGTGACCACCCCCAAGATTGATCCATGAGAATTTTTTCAAAGTACTGCCCAATGCATTCTCGATTTTTTTCCAAGTTTGAAGAAGAGGTGCAAAGTTCTGCTCGCAAAGAGTATGAAAATGCAAGCCTTCAAAGGGGCTAAGATCTGACTCGCTAAGTTTGCTAATTGGCCAGCCAAGCCTTGATTGCTTGGCACAAGGATCGTATTTGGGATCAAGTCCCAGTGATATTTCAGGATTAATCCGCAAACCCAAGGACACTTGATGAGATGCAGCATACTCAACTCCCGAAGCCTTAGGGTGATTAAAAACTAGGTGATCGGAAAGCTCGCAAATTTCTTCTAATTCAGTTGATCGAAGGGCTGGGCAAAAGGTGGATAGAATTTTCTGTTTTTTTATGCCTGTAAATGCTTTTTCCCTGGCTAACCTTGCCTCCCACAAACCGGAAGCACAACATCCATCCAAGTATTCTTCAATTAGACTGGCAAGCGACCACATCGAGAAAGATTTAAGGGCAAGAAGAACTTTTGCACCTGAAAGCTTTCCAATCTCAGTCAGTATTTTAAGGTTTGACCGAATTTTTTCCTCATCTACCACAAAAGAGGGCGAAGGCACCCGCGATAGATCAAAACGAGCGAAAGCTCCCGGACCCGAGCTTTGGGTGGGCAACATTAGAAAGCAAGCGGAGTTTCTAGGTTGCGTAGCTTCCAGGGCAATCCGTGGGTGTTCAACATATCCATAAATGGATCGGGGTCGAGTTGTTCCATATTAAAAACTCCCCTGCCCTTCCAAATGCCCTGGACCATAAGAGCCGCTCCAATCATTGCGGGTACGCCAGTTGTGTAACTCACAGCCTGACTGCCCACCTCTTTGTAGCATTCTTCATGATCGCAAACATTGAATAAATACTTGGTTGAAAAATTTCCATTTTTTTCTCCCGTCACGATATTGCCAATGCATGTCTTGCCCTTAGTGTGCTCGCCCAAACCGCCAGGATCAGGAAGCACAGCCTTGAGAAATTGCAGAGGTATAATTTCCTTCCCCTCATAATAAATCGGTTCAATTGAGGTAAGTCCGACATTCTGCAAAACCTCGAGGTGCTGTAAATAAGCATCCCCAAAGGTCATCCAAAACCTCGCTCTTTTAATCTGTGGGAAATGTTTAACCAAAGACTCGAGTTCTTCATGATACATTAAATACATGTTTCGATCACCCACTTCTGGAAAGGAAAATGATTGCTTCTGAAAAAGGGCAGGTGTTTCCGACCAGTCTCCGTTTTCCCAATGACGGGCTGGAGCAGTGACTTCACGAATATTGATTTCAGGATTAAAATTGGTCGCAAATGGATGACCATGATCTCCACCATTGCAATCAAGAATGTCGAGTGTATCCACCCGATCAAAGTGATGCTTGATCAACCAAGCGGTAAACACATTGGTGACTCCAGGATCAAAACCGGATCCAAGCAATGCCATTAATCCTGCCTCCACGAAACGGTTTTGGTATTCCCATTGCCAACGGTATTCAAATTTTGCTTCATCCCGAGGTTCATAATTTGCCGTATCAAGGTAAGAAACACCTGCCTTTAAGCATGCGTCCATTAGGGCAAGATCCTGGTAAGGCAGGGCGAGGTTAACCAAAAGGTCGGGTTTCACCTTATCTAACAGCCTAACTGTCTGATCCACTTCATCGGCATCTACCTCGGCGGTCTTAATCTGTACCCCCAATCTTTCCTTTACAGATTTGGCAATTTTCAAGCATGAAGATTCTCGCCGACTCGCCAATGTAATCGAAGAAAAAACCTCAGGTAATTGAGCCATCTTATGAACGGCTACAGAACCGACTCCTCCCGCTCCTATAACTAATACTTTTGACATTCTTTTTTCTTTCTCAATCTGATTCGTAATATGTATATCCTTGTAAACTTTCACGATAGGTGGATACCAACTCCTTCAATTCGTCCAAAGTTGCACCGTGTTCTTTTACCGCGTCCTCGGCCCTAGCCTTAAAACGTTCGAGCAACCGCTTGGGCTCATACTCAACATAGCTTAGCACTTGGGCGACCGTGTCGCCCTCGACTTCATCTAAAATTTCAAAGTCTCCGGAATTCTCAAGTCGAATCGTGACTACATTGGTATCCCCAAAAAGATTATGCAAGTCCCCCAGGGTCTCCTGATAGGCACCGACAAAAAATGCACCTAAGTAATACTCCTCATCCTCGTTGAGGCTGTGAAGAGGAAGGCAGTCCGCCACGCCGTCTGCCACCACAAAACGATCTATCCGACCATCGCTATCACAAGTCACATCACAAAGAACAGCATTACGGTCGGGTTTTTCATGCAATCGAGTAATAGGTATAATTGGATGCAATTGGTCAATTGCCCAAACATCGGGCAAGCTTTGGAAAAGGGAAAAGTTGCAATGATAAATGTCTGCCATTCCTTGTACCCGAAGATTTAATTCATCACTCCACTCCATTTCATCCAAGTCATCCATCATCTTACGAATTTGGCCCAGAGTTTTTTGGTGAGCTCTTTCTGCTCGTGCCAATACGGGCAAGGACAAACGCCCCCTGCGGAACAAGGCACGCAATTCATCTCGGTAATAAGTCGCTTCGTTTAATGATTCCAAGAGGCTTTCACGTTCTAGTGAATCGGAAATTTCAATCAACGATCTCAAAAGAGGGTGATCGTCTTTTTCCGCTAAAATAATTTCGTCTCTTTCATAACTGGTGCTCTCTAGGACGCTAAAAATTAGCATGGAAGATTGGGCAACACATGCTCGACCGCTTTCGGTCACAATACAAGGATGGGAAACTCCCGCATCATTCATTTCAAAACAAACTGTCTCTACTAAACTGTAACAATACTCTTCCAAAGAGTAATTAATGGAGTTGGCACTAGAGGAATTCTCCCCTGTGTAATCAACGCCCAATCCCCCTCCCAAATCTAGAAATTTAAGATTAGCTCCAAGCTTAGCAATCTCGATAAATAGCCGGCTGGCTTCCTGTGCGAACTTGCGGATTTCAACCATGTTAGGAACCTGACTCCCTAGGTGAGAATGTTGCAAAACCAAACAATCAAGAAGATCTTCTTTTCGCAGAGTTTCTACGACTTCCATAACTTGGGCAATGGAAAGTCCAAAGGACGAACGGTCTCCGCTAGTTGCCGCCCAATTGCCACTTACGACATTTGCCAGTTTAACCCGGACACCCAAAGTTGGTGGAATACCTAGCTTTTTAGAAACTTCAATAATCAGCCTCAATTCGCGCACACTTTCCATGACAATCACGGTACGCATTCCCAACTTGGTTGATAAAAGGGCTAGGCGGATAAATTCCGAGTCCTTATATCCGTTACAAATAATCAAGCCTTGAGGATGAATGTTTTGAGATAGTGCAATCAGCAATTCTGCCTTTGAACCTACTTCTAAACCAAAATAAAACTCTTCTCCATATTCTGAGACTCTTTCCACAACATGAGCCTGCTGATTAACCTTGATAGGAAATACCCCACGGTAATCACCTTGATAACTCACTTGTTCGATTGCTTTCCTAAACCCCTCATTAATGGCCCGAATACGATGTTCCAAAAAATTGGAAACACGAAGAAGAACGGGAGTTTGAATGCCTCGGCGTTCAAGTTTTTGGATCACTTCTGCTAAGTCAACCGGGCTTGCATCTGTACTTAAAGGATCGTGCAGGCAAACATTCCCATTTGTTAGTACACCAATTAATCCATCTCCCCAACGGGAAATTCCATATGCGTCGTTTTCCATTAAAAAAGTGCCATAAGCCTTGTTGGTTTAGAAAAGGAAAAATGGTCGGGACGGAGAGATTCGAACTCTCGGCCTCCTGCTCCCAAAGCAGGCGCGCTAACCAGACTACGCTACGTCCCGTATCAAAAAAAATTTAAAATGAACTATTTTTTCTCACTTGGCAAAACCAATCCTTCTATTCATTCAAATTGTTTGGAGTAGAAATAATGTTGGCAAAACGCATCAACGCATCATGATATGATGATACGTTTATGAAAGACTTCTCCAGCACCCGACCCCAAGAACAAGACCTCAGGGACTTGCTCAGCAAACGCATTCTTATTCTCGATGGAGCAATGGGTACCATGATTCAGCAGGAAAAACTGGAAGAAGTCGATTTCCGAGGAGAATTATTTAAGGAACACGAAAGTGAATTGAAGGGTAATAACGATTTGCTTAGCCTAACTCGTCCCGATGTCATTCGAAACATCCACCAGTCTTATTTCGCGGCGGGGAGCGATCTTGTGGAGACCAATACTTTTAGTGCCACAAGCATTGCTATGGCAGACTACCACTTAGAAGATGTGGTGCATGATTTAAATGTAGCATCTGCCCGCCTTGCCCGAGAGGCTGCAGATGAAGCGATGCTTTTAGACCCCTCCCGTCCACGTTTTGTTGCAGGTGCTATCGGACCAACCAATCGGACAGGTTCACTTTCACCAGATGTGAATGATCCAGCCCTTCGCAATGTGACTTTTGATCAACTTGTAGAAGCATACCACGCTCAGATCGTCGCCCTTGTTGAAGGCGGGGTCGATGTGCTAATGCCTGAAACTACCTTTGACACTCTCAACCTAAAAGCAGCCATTTTCGCTTTGGAACATTTCTTCGATTCAAGTGGCAAAAGGCTACCGGTCATTCTTTCTATTACTATAACCGACGCATCTGGGCGTACTCTGTCTGGTCAAACCACAGAAGCATGTTGGAACTCCATCGCTCATGCCAGGCCTTTGGGAGTAGGATTAAATTGTGCATTGGGCGCCGACGCAATGCGACCCTACCTGCAAGCACTTTCACAAAACGCAGATTGTTTTGTACATTGTTACCCCAATGCGGGACTACCTAATCCATTGGCCCCAACTGGTTATGACGAAAAACCGGCTGACACTGCTGGCTCCCTCTTTACCTTTGCAGATGAAGGGTTGTTAAATATGGCGGGGGGATGCTGTGGTACTACTCCCGACCACATTCATGCAATCGCCGAAAAAATGGCTGAAGCCGCTCCCAGAAACCTTGCCCAAGTTGAGCCCGCAATGCGACTAAGCGGCTTGGAGCCTTTTCAGATAAAGGGACAATCTAAATCGCTGATCATGGTTGGCGAACGAACGAATGTTACCGGTTCACCAAAGTTTCGAAAATTAATCGAAGCTGGAGATTATGATTCCGCCCTTAAAGTTGCTAAGCAACAGGTGGAGAATGGAGCAAATATTATAGATGTAAATTTTGACGCTGCTTTGCTTGATGGGGAGAAATGCATGACAAAATTTTTGAATCTCGTTGTTTCTGAGCCCGATATTTCCCGGGTTCCCATCATGATTGACAGTTCGAAATGGTCGGTAATTGAGGCTGGACTTAAAGTCATCCAAGGAAAGTGCATCATCAACTCAATTAGCCTTAAAGAAGGTGAAGACACCTTCAAGAAACACGCCCGTCTGGCCATGCGCTATGGTGCTGCGGTCGTGGTTATGGCCTTCGATGAAAAAGGACAGGCTGCAACCCTTGATGAAAAGGTACGCATTTGCGAAAGGGCTTACAAAATCTTAGTTAATGGGGTTGGGTTTCCCGCATGGGATATTATATTTGATCCCAATGTTCTCACATTGGCAACAGGCATGGATGAACACAATACCTATGGGATCGATTTCATAGAAGCATTGCGAGAAATTAAGAAACGTTGCCCACATGCCCGTACCAGCGGGGGAATTAGTAATGTTTCTTTTTCCTTTCGTGGAAACAATCATGTTCGCGAAGCCATGCATGCCTGCTTTCTCTACCACAGCTGCCAAGCTGGCTTAGATATGGGGATAGTCAATGCGGGCATGCTTGCAGTCTACGATGAAATTGAACCGGAATTGCGCGATCGTGTCGAAGCGGTGGTTTTAAACAAATCAGCCGGAGCAGGAGAGGAATTATTAGAACATGCAGAGCGCATCAAGGATTTAAATGAAAACCGAAAATCCGAAGGTCCCGACCTATCCTGGCGTGAAAAACCAGTTTCAGAACGATTAACTTATTCTTTAGTCAAAGGCATTGGCGATTATGCCGAAGTGGATGCTGAAGAAGCCCGTCAAGAATTGGGGCGCCCTTTAGATGTGATCGAAGGCCCTTTAATGGATGGGATGAAAGTAGTGGGCGACCTCTTTGGAGATGGAAAGATGTTCCTTCCTCAAGTTGTTAAAAGTGCGAGGGTCATGAAAAAAGCGGTAGCTTACCTCGAGCCCTTCATGGAAGATGAAAAGGACGGTTCCGAATCCAAAAAGCGTGGAACTATGGTTATTGCTACGGTTAAAGGAGATGTTCACGACATTGGCAAAAATATCGTTGGGGTGGTTCTCGCCTGCAACAATTGGGATGTGATTGATTTAGGAGTGATGGTTTCCTGCGACAAGATACTCGATTCAGTTGCTGAACATGGTGCTGATGTTCTTGGATTGAGTGGTCTAATTACTCCATCACTCGATGAAATGATCCACAATGCTAAAGAAATGGAAAGGCTTGGATTAAAAATCCCCTTGCTAATTGGTGGTGCAACAACCAGCCGTGCTCACACTGCGATCAAGATCACTCAGCATTATTCAGCACCGGTTATACAAGTTCCCGACGCATCCCTGGTGGTGAATGTATGCAACGATGTTTTGCACCCTAAAAAGTCAAAGGCTTACATCGAAGCATTAGAGACCGAACAGACCCGAATGCGCGAACAGCATGAAGCCCAGGGCGAACGTCCGCTTCTCAAACTGGATGAAGCTCGTTCCAAAGGATTGTCTTTTGACTGGGAAAAACAGGAAATCTCCGAACCTTTGGCAGATAATCTAGGCACTCACCACCTAACTCCTAACTTAGAGGAGGTTTTAGAGTTTTTTGACTGGTCTCCGTTTTTCTGGGCTTGGGAATTGAAAGGTACTTATCCTCAAATCTTCGACAAAAAAAATACCGGTGAAGAAGCACGGAAATTATATGACCATGCCCAGGAACTACTGGAGGATATCATCGGGAATAAAAGATTTACCTGCCAGGCAATGGTGGGAATATGGCCTGCTCATTCATTGAAAGATGATGTGGAATTATTCACGGATTTGTCCAAGAAAAAATCCTTAGGAGCTTTCAGGTTTGTTCGTCGACAACAAGTCTTGCCCAATCAATCACAATTCTGCCTTTCGGACTTTGTAGCCCCCAAGGATTCGAAGCGCATGGATTACCTCGGAGCTTTTGCAGTAAGTGCTGGAGACGAGGTTGATCAAATGGCCGAAAAATACAAAGAGGATAATGACGATTACACATCTATTCTCATTAAATCACTTGGAGATCGTTTCGCTGAGGCCACGGCTGAATATGCACACAAAACAGTTCGGGACCTTTGGGGTTTTGGGAAAACCGAAGGCCTTTCTAACAAGGAATTAATTGCGGAAAAGTACCGTGGAATCCGTCCGGCCGCTGGTTATCCCTGCCAACCTGATCACACGGAAAAGGATTTAATTTGGGATCTCTTAGATGTAGAAAAGCACATCGGTCTTGAACTTACCGAATCTCGGGCCATGTATCCTGGCTGCTCTGTATCTGGCCTCTATTTTTCTCACCCAGAGGCTAAATATTTTAATGTTGGAAGCTTAGGAAGAGACCAAGTGGAGGACTACGCGGAACGCAAAGGTTGGACCTTTGAACAAGCGGTAAAATGGTTACGCCCCAATCTCGGATTCGACGCCTAAAGTATAAACTCTCCCTTGATCTATAGGGGTTCGCCCTTTGGCATTGCAGGGCTGCCTAGGAAAAAGTATAAATTCTGCGCTATGAAGGAAATGTCTCCCGTCGAGGAAATCCGCCATTCCGCCGCTCACGTACTTGCCACTGCGGTACTTCGGTTGTACCCCGATACCCAGTTGGATATCGGACCGCCCACTGATTCAGGCTTTTATTACGACTTTGACTCCGAGGTCCCGTTTACTCCCGAAATCCTTCTGGAGATCGAGGATGAGATGAAAAAGGTAATCAAAGAAAACCAACGCTTTGAACGGTTGGAAGTGAGCCGCGAGGAAGCGGTTTCTATGATTAAAGAAATGGGACAACCCACGTATAAGTTAGGGCGATTGGATGACATACCCGCCGGCGAAACTATTTCATTTTACCGCAACGGTGAATTTCTAGATCTTTGTGCGGGTAGCCATGTTTCTTACACCAAAAAAATCAAGGCTTTCAAATTGCTAAACATTGCCGGTTCTTACCACCGTGGAGACTCTTCTCAAAAACAACTTCAAAGAATTTACGGTACTGCCTTTGCAAGCAAAGATGAACTTTCCCAGTACCTTCAACGCATCGAAGAAGCCAAACTCCGGGATCACCGGGTAGTGGGTAAAGACCTTGGACTTTTTCATATCGACGAACAAGTCGGGCAAGGATTAGTACTTTGGAAACCAAACGGTGCGATTATTCGTCAGGAATTAGAGGGCTTCATAACCGAGCAACTTAATCTTCAAGGCTACTCCCAAGTCTACACTCCACATATTGGAAAACTTGACCTCTACCGAACATCTGGTCACTTTCCCTACTATCAGGATTCTCAATATCCTCCAATTATACATCGAGAATGCCTCGAAGAATTAGCTGAGGAGGGATGTACCTGTTCAGAGCTCTCCAATAAGTTGGAAAAAGGAGAAATTGACGGGTACCTGCTCAAGCCGATGAATTGTCCGATGCACATTCGTATCTTCAAATCGGAACAGCATTCCTATCGCGATTTACCCGTACGCCTTGCAGAATTTGGAACGGTATACCGTTGGGAACAATCTGGAGAATTAAACGGTATGACTCGTGTGCGTGGATTCACTCAGGATGACGCTCATTTATTTATTCGAGAAGATCAATTACAGGATGAAATCCAAGGCTGTTTAAGCTTGGTCAAATTGGTATTTTCTACCCTCGGCATGAATGACTACCGGGTGCGGGTAAGCCTGCGGGATCCCGAATCTGACAAGTATGTCGGTGCCCCCGAAGCATGGGATAAGGCGGAAACCGCACTTCGACAAGCAGTCAAGACTTTGGGTGTGGATTATGAGGAAGAGCTCGGAGAGGCAGCTTTTTACGGACCCAAGATCGATTTCGTAGTCAAAGATGTCATTGGGCGAGAATGGCAACTTGGCACCGTTCAGGTGGACTACAATTTACCCGACCGATTCGATCTTTCCTATGTGGGTAAAGACAATCAAAATCATCGCCCAGTTATGATCCATCGAGCTCCGTTTGGATCAATGGAACGATTTTGCGGTGTATTAATCGAACATTTTGGTGGAAATTTCCCAACTTGGCTCGCACCAGAACAAGTACGTCTTCTTCCAATGAATGACGACCTAATCCCTTATGCCGAATCCTGTCTTGAAAAACTTAAAGCAAAGGGAGTCAGAGCAAGCATAGATGGCCAGTCTGCAAAATTGGGTGCAAAAATCCGAAAAGCGGAAACTGACAAGATTCCACACATGTTAATTTTGGGGAAGAGGGAGGCTGAAGAAGGCAAGGTATCGTTGCGCTCACGAAGCAATCCTGATTTTGATGGCCCGCTCATGATGGATGAAATCGTAACCTTAATCACCTCAGAGATTAGCTCTAAGTCTCTTCCAAAAACGCGCACTTCCACCAACTAAACACTGATTATTATGGGCATGAGAAATTTGTCCGACCGGCAAACAATCGATAGAAAAATAAAGATGGGCTCCTTGTTCCAATCATCAATCATCAATCGATTTATCACCCTGCCCTTTTTGATCGTGATACATGCCTATCGTTTATTTTCTCCTGTTAAACAGCTTATTCTAGGTCCATACGCGTGCTGCCGTTTTCATCCGACTTGTTCTGAATACGCGCTCGAGTGCTTTCGTTCCCTGCCTTTGCATCTTGCAGTTTTTCGTTCTCTTTCAAGAATTTTCCGTTGTAACCCTTTGCATCCAGGAGGATACGATCCTGTATTTCCAGAATCTACGGAAGAGAGCCTACCACCTTCATGATCGCACTGCAACAGACGGGACCAGCACATTGCACTCAGACGGACGATCTAAGTCCTTATTTACACAGCTTGGTTCTCAAAGCACGCAGCATCAATCGGTCTGTATTTTCATCGATTTCATACAAGACTTCGTTTTCCGACCCCTTAGCTCTTCTCGAATCTCTAAACCAACCAAACTCTCCCCACGCTTATTTCGAGAAATCAACAGATGAATTTTCAATCGCCTGTGGAGATTATATTGCCTGTGAGCAGTTTCATGGGGAAAACCGTTTCCAATATGCCAAAAAGTGGGCAGATTCACTTTTATCAACCGTGGAACGGGCGGGAGATGCACCTATTGCAGGCACGGGCCCCACACTTTTTTTAAACGCTTCTTTTGAGGCTGGCCAAAATCCTTCTGGACTTCCCTCTCTCCAAGTCTTTCTACCTGGCTGGCAGGTCGTGAATCAAGGAGGTAAACACTTTGTGGTCCTAAACACAGAAATCCACCCCCATTCGGACCCTCAACTATTACAAAAACAATTAAGCCAACGATTAGATGCAATGGTCGGATTAAAATTCGATCAATTCCAGCAACCAGTTGCAAATCGCACTAGTCTTGGAGCTTCCAAAGAAAATTTCAATTACCTGGAAGGTGTAAGCCAAGCACTTAAGGAAATTAAATCCGGCAAGGTTTCCAAAATCGTTCTCGCTCGACAATTAACTTTTGAACTTACTTCCAAACTTTCTCCCTTCTCGATCGTCCATGCCTTACGTGACCGCTTCCCGGACTGCCACACCTTTTCTCTTTCCGCACCCGATCAAGGAGTTTGGGTCGGAGCTAGCCCCGAAACCTTAGTCCGCCTTCGAGGAAATTTACTCAAAACCGAAGCTTTGGCTGGATCGGCTCCACGCGGTCCATCAGCAGGGAAAGATGCTCACTGGGGAGAAACCCTACTTGCCCGGGAAAAGGAGGTCCTTGAACACCAACTTGTCATAGACAGCATCCGTCGCCGTCTTTCTTCTGTTGGGACAACCCATTTAAAACAAGGACTCCCCCGCCTCTTACGACTGACGAACCTCCAACATGTCCGCACACCAGTAGAAGGCATCATTCCCGATGGACTCCATCCTTTTGAAGTTCTTGAAGCCCTACACCCTACTCCTGCTATGGGGGGCTCGCCCCGTCCATCCGCTCTTGCCAAGTTGGCTGAGATTGAAGGAAGCCCCCGGGGATGGTATTCCGGAGTTGCAGGCTGGATGGATGCTCGTGGTAGGTCTGAATTCATTGTGCCCATTCGGTGTGGACGCATACTCCAAGATTCTCTCACCCTTTATGCTGGAGCGGGAATTGTTGAAGGATCAATTCCGGAGCAGGAAAAGAATGAAACAGATTGGAAATTACAAGCCATGCTTGAAGTCATCACTGGAAGCCCTAACCTTCCGGTATAGATGATCGATACATCCGAGCAAACTGCCCGGGCCAACTTTCTTTGGGGACGAGCAACAGCCCAAGGGCTGGCTGACTTGGGCGTGGAACAAGTATTTTTTTCTCCCGGATCCAGGTCCACTCCCCTTGTGGTAAGTTGTGAAAGAGAAGCCAGGCTTTCCTGCCTTCCTGTACTTGACGAACGAACCGCTGCCTTTCTTGCACTTGGCCATGCCCGAAGAACTCAGGTGCCAGTAGCTTTGGTCTGCACATCTGGATCGGCTCCAGCCAACTGGTATCCAGCCGTAACCGAGGCCAGTTATTCCGGGATTCCCTTGCTACTGCTCTCAGCAGACCGACCGCCTGAACTCCAGGAATGTGGGGCTGGTCAGACCATTAATCAAATCAACCTTTTTGGGTCTTTCGTTCGTTTCTTTCATTCCCTCCCTGTTCCTAGATCCGAGCAAGATGACATTAAAAATCTCCAAGCAATCTTAGCTAAGGCATACTCCGAGGCCACCGGTCAATCACCCGGACCGGTGCATCTTAACTTTCCTTTTTGCGAACCTCTTTGGCCCACCAAGGAAGTTCCAAGTAAAATTGCACCTTTGGTCAAAACAGAGGCTTCACCCCGAACGGCTGATCATCCCAAAAACTTTGCCGGTAATGTTTCAGCCTCAATTCGAAACAGTGTTCGTCCAATTATCATAGCAGGTATGAATTGCCCGCTGAATGCACTTCAGAGCTTTACCACTCTTCCAATTCTTTGCGATTCCTTGAGCCCTCTAAGGGAAAACGAACATCCCGCCCGCATCTTACGCTACGAAAATTTATTACGTTGCCCAGAATTCTCAGGTTCCTCAACCCCGGATCTGTTTCTCGTCCTTGGTCCTTTACCAACCTCTAAAACCCTTAGGGCATGGATGGATCAAAGCGGAGCAAAGCGAGTGGTCATCGAACCAAGCGGTCAAAAGGTGGACCCACTCAGTAGTAGAGGTGAGCAACACACGATGAGATTTGAAGATCTAGCTGACATTGAATTTCCCACAGCCGAAAAGGACTGGCTGGATAAATGGATAACCGGGGATGCAACAGTGGAAAAAAATATCACTAAGGAATTTTTAGATCTTTCCTTTTTTGAAGAACCAAAAGTTACTCGCCTACTTTCGGAAAA
>NZ_CAXLML010000071.1:0-3023 GCF_964187505.1 Candidatus Chordibacter forsetii | reverse complement strand
CTATGAATCCCCCCCTTTTCCTCACGCTAAATTTTTCGGCCATTTGTAATACTTTGAAATTGGCATTTTTAATTAATTGAACCAATCGACCAGTTTTTGCACTTAAGGGTATTGGGGGAGTAAGTTTGTATTCAATTTCCTCTAACCATCTAATCAGGACTCTTCTTTGGATGGCACAAGGCAATTTTATCAAACCCTCAAAATCTAATTTTTCTCCAGCTTTGCATGCACGATAAGATTCTTGGGCATAATGTTCTAGAGCCTTTGAATCTTGGCTTAAAAGATCAACTGTCTTAGCAACCCCTTGCAAAAGATCTCGATCACTTGCTTCGGCCCACTGCGGCAATACTAAGTTGCGCAAACGATTGCGCAGGTATTCGTTCTCCTGGTTGCTTGCATCTTCTCTCCATGGAATGGAACATTTTTTGAGTGCAACCCGAATGAATTGTCTACTCAATGTGACGAAAGGACGTATAAAGCTAAGGCAACCAACTTGGCTAACAGATTGGGGACTAATTAGGCCATCCACGGAAACACCCCTTGGTATCCGCCATAGTAAAGTTTCTGCAATATCATCAAGGTTGTGCCCCTGTATAATATGCATGCTCCCATTTTGTTTTACCTGTTTTGCATAAAAGCCCAGCCTGTCTTTCCTTAATACCCCTTCATCTAGTCCGCATTTTGGATTTTCTGAATACCCTACCTTGCAGGGCAATCCGAGTTTGCTGGCAAGAAGGCAGACAAAGGATTCATCACCCTCTGAGTCATCTTTCCTTAAATGATGATTGTAATGAAGAACGATCATTCGTTTTCGTAATTGAGGAAAGGCAGCAAAGGCTAGAATCAGCGAAAAGGTGCTATCAGCCCCTCCGGAACATGCAATTCCAATAAGACCTTGTGAACTAAGAGACTCCTTAAGCACAGAAAGTGCATCGTTATGCCACAAATCAAAAGGTGCCAGTTCAAGCAACCCCATGGCCCGCTCGGCTAAGTCATCCGGCAGGTCCAGAGAATGGTCCATAGTTAGGTCCTTAAATTCCGATCGTTTCCTTGGGGAACCATTTTTTTAGGCATTCAGGAATTTTTACTTTTCCGTCCTTCTGTAAGTTGTTTTCCAAAAGGGCTGCCAGTACGCGTGGAATAGCCAGTGCAGAGCCATTTAGCGTGTGCACAGGTTTAGGCTTTCCCTCTTCTGAGCGAAAACGAATGTTGGCTCGCCTTGCCTGGAAATCAGTAAAATTGCTACAGCTTGAAACTTCCAGCCAACGCTTTTGTCCGGCAGCCCATACTTCCAGGTCGTATTGCTTGGAATGCGGAAAACCAATATCTCCAGAACAAATTAAAAGCACTCGATACGGCAGGCCAAGTTTCTGCAGAAGACTCTCGGCGTCGGTTCTGAGTTTTTCTAGTTCTTCAAAACTGTCGTCTGGGTGCGTCCATTTGACCAATTCCACTTTATCAAATTGGTGCAAACGGTTTAATCCACGAACATCCTTACCCCAGCTACCCGCTTCTCTTCGAAAGCAAGGAGTGTAGGCACATCGCTTGATGGGTAATTGTTCGGCAGGTAAGATTTCGTCTCTGTAATAATTAGTAACAGGTACTTCCGCGGTTGGAATAAGGTAAATCTCCTCGTTTTGATCGAGGTACATTTGTCCTTCTTTGTCGGGCAACTGACCAGTAGCGGTGGCACTGGCTGCATTGACAACGATCGGTGCATGAACTTCTTCGTATCCATTTTTTCCTGCCTCTTCCAAAAAGAAATTAATCAAAGCCCGGACTAGTTGAGACATTTCACCCAGGTAGAATGGAAAGCCTGCACCCGCTACCTTTACACCCCTAGGGAAATCAATCAACTGATCAAACCAAGGAATGTCGTAGTGAGGCAACGCATTAGGGAATCCAGCATCCTTTTCGCCCCATGTTGCGATTGTTTGGTTATCCTCCTCCCCCTTGCCATCAGGAACCGATTCATGGGGGATGTTGGGTACGCTCATGAATTTATCCTTGAATTCATCGTCTGCCATTTTTGCAACTGATTCGAGCTCTTTAACTTTCAAAGCCAACTCTTTCATTTCAGCAACCTTGGCCAAAAACTCCGGAGAACCTTTGGGTAGTTGGGACATTTCGTGGTTTGTTGCTTTCTGCCCTGCCCTGGCATGCTCTGCTTCAGAAATCGCTTCTCTGCGCTTTTTGTCTAATTCAACAAGTCTCTCGAGATTGCATTCAAATTTCTTCCTGGAAATTGCTGCCTCTAAGCTTTTTAAATCATTTCTGAGATGTGAAATTTCAATCATAATAGACCCCCATTTAAATCATTTTCTCCTGATGATGGAAAGGAAATTGCCCAATAGTTAAAATGGGGATTTTGTTTTGTTAGTTATTTTTAGAATCCGTAAATCATTCTTGTGAGGATGCTAAATTTAACGATTATAGAAAATATGTCAGTTCCCGCAAAAAAGATAGTGGCAGCACGGCCATGTCCAATCTCCGGCAGCAAGGATTCCGTTTTAATATCTTCCAAAGATCGCCACGGAAAGCCCTTGAGGAATATAATGTCTATCGAATCCGGATTAATTTATGTGGATCCTGTGCCCTTTGAAAATACTGAGGAATTTTACAAGACAGACTATCGGAAATTATACAAAGGGGTTCACTGCCCTAAGCCGAAACATGTTTACCGCGCTGCTAAAATTGCCCAGCAAAGACTTTCCAGGCTTGTCGATTTGATTCCCTCATCCGCTCGCTGCCTTGATGCGGGTTCAAGTAGTGGCGAGTTTGTTTACCTTTTAAACAGCAAAGGTTTTTTAGCTGAAGGTGTTGAAGCTAATATGCCTTATGCGGAATACAGTCAGGCGGAGCTTAAGATTCCAGTAACCATTTCTCCCTTTTCTCAGTTTGAGTCAGAGCAAAAATTTGACCTAATTACCATGTTCCATGTTCTCGAACATCTTGAGAATCCAGTTCTTGACCTCGCTCACCTTGGTCAATTCCTAAAGCCAGGTGGTCTTTTTATTATTGAG
>NZ_CAXLML010000070.1:0-3935 GCF_964187505.1 Candidatus Chordibacter forsetii | reverse complement strand
GTTTCATCACAGGTTCTTGAGCGTCTCGCCATGCTTAAGGGTTATGAAGGTTTCAGGGTTTAGTCCTTTTGATTGAACCGCTTTTTGTAAACGGACAGGCGGTTCGTCTAATGGTTCATCAGTTAAATTTAAAAAGGTTCCCCAGTGCATACCGATGGATTGCTTACTGTTGACATCCAAATGGATTTGAACCGCCTCTTCTGGACTGCAATGCATATCTTTCATAAACCATCTCGGTGCATAGGCACCGATGGGAATAAGTGATAGGTCCATACTTTTAAAACGATTCCCAATATCCTTAAAATCCTTGGAATACCCGGTATCTCCCGCAAAGAAAAGTCGTTTATCAGGAGCTTCGACCACCCAACCTGCCCATAATACCTTATTAGTGTCCAATAATCCCCTCCTGCTCCAATGCTGAACTGGGACAGCATGGTATTTCCAATTGCCCACTTGATGACTCTCCCACCAGTCCAATTCAATCACCCCGCTTTTGATACCAATATTTCCAAACCACTCCTTCATTCCCAGTGGAACGAGAAATAGAGGAGGCTTTGATTTTTGTTTTTCATAAATTTCAAGAACGGTTGACTTGTCTAAATGATCGTAGTGATTGTGAGAAATCACCACGATGTCTAAGTCAGGAAGGTCCCGTAATACTAAAGCTGGTGGCGATAATCGTTCAGGCCCAGCAAAACTGACTGGGGATGCTCGGTTGCTCAGGTGAGGGTCAGTAATAATGTTGATTCCACGGTATTGCCAAAGAAAGGTCGAGTGACCAATCCAGGTCAGGGTTTCCTCACTTCGATTTGATTGAAGGAAGGGTAAATCTGGCTCAAGTTGTTCGAAATCTACAATCGTTTGAGAATTTCGGGTGAAACGCCATTTGAAGACGGTAGCCAGGCCTTTACTCATCTTTTCCTTAGGTAAATAATTATTTATATATCCGTCGTCCGTGTGATGAGTAGGTTTAGTAATTTCAGAACCACTACAAAATATAACCTGTAGCAAGGTAATAAATAGCAAACAGTACCTTAACCAAATTTGTATCCCAAATATCATCTCGAATATACTACTATTATTTATAGGAAATTGTTAAGGGTTTAAAATTAGATAATTAGATAAAAGAAAGTTTATTTAGGCACAAAAAAGCCCCTCGCCGAGACGAGGGGCTAAATTAAAAAACTTTAGAAAATAAAATAGATTATTATCTAGGTCCTTGCTGACCAGGGAAAGGAGGAGGACCACCTTGTGGGCCACCTTGAGGGCCTGTGTGCGGAGGAGGACCACCTTGAGGTCCGGTATGGGGAACTGGGCCACCATGTGGAGGACCTCCTTGATGATCACCGTGTTCTGCCTCATCATAGTCAGCAGGCTCAATGTGATCGATCACTCCGTTGCGAAATTCAATTCGTACTTCATGCTGAGAAGCCTCGCGTTTAAATTCTTCGATATCAGAATCAAACAATGGGCCTTCATACTCACCTGGAACCAAAAGATCAGAGTGCTCATTAACTTTGAGTTTCACAGGACCTTGCTCGGTAAGAATTTCAATCATATTGTTTTCTTGATCAATTCCGATGATCTTTCCAACAATAGCGTCTCCATCTTCTTCACCTTGGTTATGAGCACCAGGGCCGGGTTGTCCAGGGTGGTGGGGAGCAGCTGGGTCACCATGCGGACCGGGTTGACCTGAGTGATGAGGAGGTACTGGATCGCCATGTGGACCAGGCTGATTTGGGTGGTGGGGAGGTACTGGGTCACCATGTGGACCAGGCTGACCTGATGATCTTCCCAACAATAGCGTCTCCATCTTCTTCACCTTGGTGATGAGCACCAGGGCCGGGTTGTCCAGGGTGGTGGGGAGCAGCTGGGTCACCATGCGGACCGGGTTGACCTGAGTGATGAGGAGGTACTGGACCGCCATGTGGACCAGGCTGGTTTGGGTGGTGGGGAGCAGCTGGGTCACCATGCGGACCGGGCTGGCCGGGTTCGCTATGTTCACCACCTTCGTAGTCAGCTGGCTCAATATGATCGATTACTCCGTTGCGACTGGCGATACGAACTTCTTTGCCACGGGATTCGCGTTTAAATTTCTCGATATCCATGTCAAAAACAGCACCCTCAAATTCTCCTGGGACTAAAAGATCGGAGTGCTCGTTAATTTTCAAAGACTTAGGACCATCAGGCGTCATAAGTTCGATAGTTTGTGTTTCTTCGTTTATACCAACTATGGTGCCAACGATTTCGTCATGGTCGTGAGGCTGTCCTGGATGTTCGGCATCACATTTGCCGCAATTACCGTAAGTAAAAGTTGCTGTAGCTAGAAATGCTACTATTTTGAGATAGATCATAGATTTTGGGGTTAGGGTATTGAACATATTTCTTATTAATTCCGCACTAATTGAGACCTAAGGCAAGTGTTTTCGGAAAATAGATAAACTCACCAAATGCTCAGTTATTACTGAAGTTTCACGATTAATAATTGTTGCAACTTTATACAACGATCACTCACGAAATTTGAACCAATTGAGTAAAATGTGGGATTTCTTTTTATTTAGAGGTTTATTGTTTTTTCGATTAGCTTACTGTTACGATACCTAATAAGAAAGTACCTGAGCCCTATGAAATTATCGCAAATCGATCCCAAGATTAAAATCTTGTCGGTTATTTATTTCATGGTCGCCCAAAGTTCGATGATGGCAAGAGCCACCTCTGACTCGTTCCTGCTCAAATACTTTGAAGCCGAAAGCATCCCTCTTATGATCATGGCGGCTGCTAGTTTGTCGATTATTCTGGCCCTACTTTCCACTTATCTTTGCGAACGGTTCCAGGCCTATGGTGCGATGCGCATAGCCACTGCGGGTATCATCCTAACCCTGTGTGCTCTTGTTCCCATTGTATATCTCCTTGGAGGAAAAGGTGAAACGAAACCAATTTATGTATTTGCCTACATGCTTTGTGAGACAATTGTAATTTTGCCGATGGTTTTATTCTGGGGTATGGCAATGGGGGTACTCAACCCTACCGAATCCAAAAGGTGGATGGGAATGATTGGGGCAGCTGGTACTTTAGGCTGTATCTTAGCAGGCTTTACGATTTCTTTTGTAAGTAAACAAGAGTTCGTCAATGAGATCTCCTTGGCGATGAATGCCGCTGTCCTGATAGTGGTTTCCATCATTTTAATGATTCGTGCCAAAATGTTTACTATTGGTGATGAGGAGGACGATGGCTCCAGTCAGCAGGCGAACTACAGCATTTTTAAAAAACTAGGAGTGCTAATAAGTAGTAAACAATCAGTTCTTATGACCTGGCTGGTAGTATTTTCTGCCATTGTACTTTCCTTAATCGATATTAATTTCAAATTTGAAGTAAGGAAGGACTACTCCGATGATTTATACGATTTCTTTGGGCAATTCTACACCTACACAAGTTGTGTACAGTTACTACTCCAGTTATTCATCGTTCGTGCAATTCTTACCCGAGGAGGTGTAATATCCGCCATCTCGATCCTGCCTATTTTAATCCTGCTTGTCTCGGTCGGTGCTTTATTGGTGCATTCCCGTGAAGCGGTGTATGTTGGGAAATTCATCACTCAGGTGGTCTTCTTCACCGTCGAATATGTAGGCTTACAAATGCTTTTTCTCTCGGTACGCAAAAAATTACGCGGGCAGATGAACAGTGCCGTGGACGGGTTGACTCGTCCTGCAACCATAGCAACAATAAGTTTGCTAATCACCTACACGCTTCCTTTTTGGCAAGGTGGATCTGAGTCAGACGCAATTTACAGGCTCAATTTCATCATCATTGGGTTGTGCGTTTGCTGGTTGATTGTAGCTTTTTTCAATTACCGATTATACCTTTTCTCCCTACTTGGCATAGTAGGCGGCAAGATTTCTCGGGAACCCTCTAAATCTTCCACAACCATAGAAAAA
>NZ_CAXLML010000069.1:0-5109 GCF_964187505.1 Candidatus Chordibacter forsetii | reverse complement strand
AAATTAAGGTATTCAATAACCCTCAGTTCTTCTGGTAATGGATTGTTTTCAGCGAGGAAACCAATGTGTTTACGAACCTCTCCTTCCTCTTCCGCGAGGTCAACTCCGCAAACCTTTGCCTCACCGGAGTCTGCAGGAATTAGACCTGAAAGTATTCGAAGGGTTGT
Source organism: Candidatus Chordibacter forsetii (assembly GCF_964187505.1). Lineage (NCBI taxonomy): Bacteria > Pseudomonadati > Verrucomicrobiota > Opitutia > Opitutales > Candidatus Seribacteraceae > Candidatus Chordibacter > Candidatus Chordibacter forsetii. Next base: position 4,942 of record NZ_CAXLML010000069.1, on the reverse strand, counting down.
ACTTTTTCCTGCTCCGTTAGGACCTAGGAATCCAACGATTTCTCCTTTGCCGATAGAAAAACTTATACCTCGCAAACCTTTGCCTCACCGGAGTCTGCAGGAATTAGACCTGAAAGTATTCGAAGAGTTGTACTTTTTCCTGCTCCGTTAGGACCTAGGAATCCAACGATTTCTCCTTTGCCGATGGAAAAACTTATACCCTTAAGAGCCTGAACCAAGCCGTAGCGTTTGCGTAGATTGATTACATCTACGATTGGCAAGGGTTTTGATTCGGCACTCATGTTATATTGGTAACACCTTAAACTTGTTGGTTGGCGAACGCCAAGCCAAGTCCTTCCAAAGTAAGGTATGGATAAATCGAGCTCCCATGAATTTGAAAGTGATTGGACTCACCACCTGTTTGAATTAACGATTTGATTTTTCCATGTTTCTCCTCCAATTGCTCTTCAAGTGCATTGAGGATACCCTGTAGCATTGCCGGATAGCCGAAACTTAAGCCACTTTGTATTGCACCACATGTGCTTTTTCCAATTGGGTCAACGAGGGTTTCGTTAGGAGGAAGCCTAAGAGTGGGCAATAACGCGGTATTGTTTCCTAAGAAATCGAGCATTCCCTGAGGTCCAGGTATAATTACTCCACCCTCATAGCCTCCGTTTGCCGTAACTACATCAAAGGTTGTGGCAGTACCTAAGTCAATGACCACCGCTGGTAAATCAAAATTTTGATAAACTGAGATGGCGTTGGCAATCCGATCGGCACCAATCTCTTCAGGGTTAGGATATCCAATGGGGAGAATTGATTGGGTGCGAGCTGTTAGGCTGTAAGGAGTAAGCTTTCTTGATACAAGAGCTTTCAGTAGCGACGATTCTGCGTTAGGGACAACCGAACAATAAGCAATACCGTCTTTCTGTGACCATTCCTTTAGCCATGGTTGCTCTGAATCAACAAAAGTTTGAGTAGGAATTATCCGTTCTTTGCTAATTTTACCATTTTTCCAAACCCCAATCTTGCAAGTTGTATTTCCCAGATCAAGGCAGAGGATAGGTTCATTTAAATCGCTCATAAAAGTAATGAAACCTCACCAGCATGAGCAACTCGGTCTCTGCCATTTCGTAATTTCAGGCGTAAGCCACCTGAATGATCAATTCCATCAGCCCGACCAGTGTAAGTTTCCTTGCCACTTTGAACTTTAATTTTTTTACCCTTTAGGTAATCCATTTCTTTCCACTCTTTTAGAAGTTTAGTATCAGCATCTTTGCCCAAACATTCTTTACTTGTTACGAGACAGGTCTTTATAAGCTTGGCTGCTAATTCATGGAGCCTCCAACTTATTCCGCTTGCTGCGAGTAAGGAGGTCGAAGAATCACGAAGGTCTGTGGGGAAATCTCCGAGCTTGGAGTTTACATTTAGACCAAGGCCGAAAACCATTGATCTTACCTGATCACAATCGATTGAGGCTTCGGTAAGCATGCCTCCCAATTTTTTATTGTCACAGATCAGGTCATTTGGCCATTTAACGAGCAGGTTTTGAATCCCAGTAAGGTCTTTAAGGTATTTCCCAATGGATATTCCCTGCCATAGAGTAAAGTTGCGAAATTTGACTAACTCCACATTAGGCCTGAGTGCTATGCTCAGGTAGAGGTTTCCACCTTTCGGACTATGCCAAGTTCTGCCCATTCTTCCACGTCCTGAATCTTGTTGGTGACTAAGTACGGCAAAAGGAGCTTCGGTTCCCTGGGCTAATAGTCTTTCCGCTTCTGAGTTTGTGCTATCGGTTTTTTGCAAAAGGTAAAAGGGGCAATCCGTCTTGCATTCCTTTAACCAAGCTTCCAATAAGGGTGAAACCAATAAGTCTGGCTCCCCTGCAAGGCGGTAGCCACGATTTTGGCTAGCTTCAATAGATAGACCAGCTTTGCGCAGTTTATCTACATGTGCCCAAACACCCACCCTTGACATCTTTAACTTTTCGGCGAGATGGTTGCCAGAAACATAATGCGGGGAAGCTTGCAACAGGCAGCGCAAAACATAAACATCTGGATTCTCTCGTTTTCGCACACGACCTTGTTTCAACTTAGGGGTGTAAGTTTTTTTAATTCCTTTTGGGTACTTGGCCATTTAGTTAATCCAGTCTAATCCAATGTCTACCCACTTGGCTGAATGAACCGGAGCACCCGTGGAAATGAAATGAGGTTTAGCCTTGGCGTATTCGTGGAGATTTCCGCGGTTTATACATCCACTTGCTTCGAGTACAACTCGGTTTTGATTAATCTCTACTGCTTGGGCAACTTCTTGGGGCGTGAAATTATCGAGTAATACCGCATCTACACCTCCCAGGATTGCATATTCAAGCTGTTCCAAATGATCGATTTCCAGTTCAATTAATTTTTCCTTCGCCTGTTTCCTGACTTCTCGAAGAAAATTGACCAAAGAGTTCGGGTCTTTAATTCCAGCAGCGGCAAGGTGATTGTCTTTAATAAGAGCCCGATCAAACAGTCCCATCCTATGATTGAAAGAACCTCCACAGGCAGTGGCATACTTTTCTAAAATTCGTAGGCCCGGGGTTGTTTTGCGTGTGTCAAGCAGGCCAACTTTTTCAGGCTGCGTAACCATTACAAATTCTGCCGCATAGGTTGCAACTCCAGACAAACGCTGCATGAAATTAAGCAGGGTTCTTTCAACCGCCAAAAGTTGCGGGATTGAACCCCTGAGGGTGCCTAGACTGTTTCCTGCTTGGTAGCTTTCACCATCTTTCCCTTTAGTAGAGAATTCAAGATTATGACAAGAAAATGTATCGAAAAGAATATTAGGCAGTTGAATCCCGCAAAGAACAAGAGGTTCGCGAGCTACTAATTCAGCAGCTCCATTTCCTTTCAGTGAGCAAAGAGACGATGTTAGGTCACCTTTCCATGCCTGCGAAGCAATTGGCATGTCGAGATCTTCCTCCACGCATCCTGCTAATAGGCGTTTCCAAAAACACTCGGACTGTTCGATCTCACGCCATGATATTTTTTGGCGAAAATCGTTTAGTCGGGCAGGGGAAGATGTCACGAAGCGACCGGCAATGGCTCTGAAGAGACGGATTCCAATAATTGGCGGGTTGTGGGAAGGTCTGAGATAATTTCTCCAGGGTCAGGTCCAATGCCAATAAAACGAATTTTAGGAAGTGCTATGTCTGACCAACCATTGGGGTAGGCGACCTCGATGATAGCGGCAAGCATTTCGGAAATGTATTCCTTTGCTTGGGCGGGCAGTTGTTCGAATGACTTCATGCCTTTAAGGTTCTCATTCCATCCAGCTATTGTTTTATAGACCGGCTTGAGGCTTTTTCTTGAATTTTCATCCCTTGGTACAGCCCGAGTTAGTTGACCGTCAGCCAGTTGGTAGGCCGTGCAAATCTTTAGTTCAGAAGGAACGGAACTATCAAGGGTAAGGGCATCAAGTTTATTGATAACAATCTGATCAAAGCCTCCATACCTCAATGCATTACCTTTTTCGACAGCATCAAACCAACCGACCATACGTTGTCTGCCTGTAGAGGTTCCAAATTCTAATTTCGCCAGTTTCTGTCCCCATGGGTCGGACAGATGATCCATTTGGGTTAGAAAGTGGTGTGTTCCAACCTTAGTATCATATGCTTTACAACAGCCAACCTGGTTAATGGGTTGCACCGGGATGCCTCCAGAATGAAAGAGCTCAGAACTGGTGGTATGGGATGCGGTTACATTTGGGGTGAATCCGTGTCTTTTGTCCAGCCAGTAAGCCTGCCCGAACTCGGCCACTACCAGGCGCTTTTCCTGAGCAGCACCAAGAAGGAAGTCACGGCCATCCCCTACACAGGCTTTAAGTTTGTTTCCTGCTTCCCAATAAACCTCGATCAATTCGTCTAGGTTGAGCGAGAACGGTTCGTTTCCTTTGAACCGTTGAAAGTCAAATTCATCGACTGAAAAAATCTCCTCATCGAGGGATGCTTGATTTGCCCTTGTCTCGGCAGAGGTAAGTGTTTTGAAAAAATCATGCCAGTCTGCCTCATTTACTTTGCATACCCATTGAATGGTGTCCAAAGCCCGTTGGCAACGTTCTCTTAGGGCCTGGGCGAAAGAGTCCTTATTTCCCAGGAAGCTTTGATAAAAAATTTGCCATTGTCCGGTTTCGTCTCCGTAGGCCGGGCTTATCCCTCGGCCAGTAGATCCCCGACTTTCCATACCTAATTGATTAACCCGGTAGTTTTCCCAAGCCAAATCAAGGAGTCGGTGACTCAAATCACTTACCTGACATCTTTGATCAATAAGCAAACGATTGATCACCTTAAGCCCGCGGGCTTCTAGTGGCATTGCTTCCCAGAGAAATTTGCGAGGGTCCGCGACCACACCTGATCCAATCAGTAAAGTTTCCACCTCAGGATCCCCGACGCCGGAGGGAAGTAAGTTGAGCTTAAGTCCAGCTGCAGTGTGCCCTGCATTCGCTCCCCCGTTTACCTTCATGACTCCAGCAGCTGGTCTGCCAAGACTTTTCTTTTCGTGTTCGAGGATTTCATGGACTACCCGGCCTTTGCCTTCGTCTCCCATACTAATTCCGGTTACTGAAACCAAAGAAGATACAAACGATTGATCCATGTCAGCCATGATAAAAAATAAATTAGTTAGGAACGCTTGAGGTCGGAACGTTTGATTTCTACGACATCATGAGGAGCAGACTCTCGTTGACCTGCAGGAGTCACCCGAATAAACCTGGCGTTTTCTGAGAGTTCGGTCAGATCATCTGCACCTAAATATCCAAGTCCTGCACGAATTCCACCAGCCAAGTTTTCTAATATTTCTCGTAGTGAACCGGATACTTCTTTTAAAGCTTCGATGCCTTCAGCGGTACTTTTACCTTTTAGATCAGTTGTTTTGTGACCGTAGCGTGCAGCAGATCCTTCGCGCATCGCTTCTAAGCTTCCCAT
>NZ_CAXLML010000068.1:0-6067 GCF_964187505.1 Candidatus Chordibacter forsetii | reverse complement strand
GCCACGCTCAAAGGATTTTCCTGTCGAACCAACAAGAGCAAAGGCAGTCATAGTGGTGCCAAATACACTCATCAGCAGAAGAAACGGACCAATACTGTGGCTGGCCACAAAGAAATCACGGCTTGTTCCCCGAAACATCCGACCACTTCCCCATCCTAGAAGTAAGAGTAAAGAAAGATAGCCTGAAATGATTAGTAAAACATTCACTGCTCAGAATTCCCCTTTCCTATGTGGTTGGATTTCGTAGAAGGTGAGCTTTTTTCTTCAGCATATTTTTCCCATTCGGTCGGCCATGCACGAGTGACTGCCCAAACTCCCAAGGCCGAACAGGCGAGGGAAAATAAAGCATGATAAAATAATCCAGTGGGCATACCCAACCCGACCAAACTTTCATCAGACCAATTCCAAATGTCTTGATGAAGAAACAGTAAAACCAAAAAGAATAACCAAAAGGTTCGCATCGGTACAGTTTTGGGATGGACTGACATTTGCTGAAGCCCCCGCTACTTGCCTATGGCATAAAGATGAGTCTGGGTGGCAACATAGAGGGTTTGATTGGCCACAACGGGCGAACTATAAATAGGGGCACCCAAATTTATAGTCTTAGGCTCAGGCTTTTCTTTTCCATGATCAAAAATAAGCAAATCGCCATCCTCATTTCCAAGGAGCACCTTACCGTCCACCAATAATGTGGACCCCCATATCCGGCTGTACGAATCGTAGGTCCAATAAACCTCCCCAGTCTCGGCATCCAAACAATGAAGAATTCCCGCGTATTCAGCTTGGTAGATTAGCCCATCTGCGATCGATGGTGTAGAAATCGTCCTGCCAATGTCTGTATTTTTCCAAATAACTTCTCCAGTCTTTGCATTGATGCAGGAAAGACGCCCTACCCCGTCTCCATGCTCTGGGTCCTGACCGATTGAACCATATATCTTGCCTTGGTAAAGAACCGGTGTGGCAATCAATTCACTGGGACCGGGAGGGGTAGCATAAGGAATTTTTCGCCCCTCTTTATCCTTCCGGTAGGTCGGTTCATTGCAATCGACTTTCCATAAAGGTAAGAAAAGATCAAAGCCCTCCTCATCCTGTTCAGTCTTGTTGGGATAGGCATAAAGAAACCCATCAGTTCCTCCCCAAAATAATAATTCCTGCCCGTCAATCTTTCCATATGTCAAAGAAGACCAAGCTGCGTGCAAGGCATGTTCACTTGCCCCAGAACCATCCTCTCCAATAAGTTCACCCGTGTTTTTATCAAGAGCGATCCAACTCGGAGAAAGAGGGCTGGGGATATTGGTATGCGACCAATCAACTCCATTAGAAGTGGCGACGAATAATCGGTCCTCAACGATCAAAGCAGATGAACTGGTCACATTGTGAGGAAAGACGCCTAACTCGTCTCGCATATCATAACGCCAAATGATGTCGGCATCCAATTTGAGGTTCAATGAATCAAGCGATCCTTTGGGACGAACATATAATTCCTCATCAGTGTAAGGGCCATCGTTTCCGTTCTTAAAACCGAATAAGTCCAAGCATACCACTTCGCAACGATTGGTCACAACATAAGCCCGACCATTTTCGATAGCTGGAGAAGAACAAACCCCTATATATTCCCAATCGCTTACCTTGCCGGCTCCAAGTTTAGGAATGACCAACTGCCAATCAAAGGCACCCGTTTTTTCATCCAGGCAGATCACCACCCCCCGGTCTCCCTGTTTCTTGGGGTCACGGGTTGATTCGTTGTTGGTTCCAACCAGAACTTTTCCCTCTCCAATGGTCACATTTCCGTAGGCCTGCGAGCCAAGTTTAGCTACCCATTTAACATTCTGTGTGGTTTTCATATCCACGACTTCATCTTCGAGCATTTTGCCCGGATCAAATTCCAAAGTCAGCCCAGTTTCAGTGGAAACCATGTTTCGCGTTCCATCCTTTCCCCAAACAGGCCAATCTTCGCCATAGACAACAGTTGCTGCCATAAAGGCATTTAGGAATAAAAATAAAATGGATGGATACTTCATCGCTTGATTAAGGTTCGGTCAATTTTCAGGGTTTGGGATAAATGGAGAGATTGTCAAAATAGACTTTCTTTTTGCTTTGAGGCGAAAGGGCATATATTCCGGGGGCTCCCCGCTTATGGGGTTGAGCGTGCGACTCCTCCAAAGTCCATGCTTCAGGTTCAGGCTCATCTCTTGGCCACGCTTTTGCCCGAAGCAATCCTGATCCATTTTCCTGCAAATCGATTTGAGTTTTTAAACGGTACCATTTGTTGGCCTCGATTGGAAAAGGGACAGATCTCTGAAAACGATCGTAATTAGAAACGACCTCGAGTTTGTTTGAATTGCCCACAAGAGCAAAAATATACCTTTGATTCACCACCCCAATGGTAGACTTTATTCTTCGATTTCCATCCACCTTGGCGTCCATCTCCACGATATAATTACTCGCCTGCCAGTGCCCTACAAAATTCATGGCTCTTTGAAAAAGTACACGGTCCAAAGTGTTTCCCGCTAGACGTTCTCCATCAAGGTCCTGTACTTGCCAACGCATACGAGCACCCAACCAAGGCAATGGCGGATAAGAAAATGGCACCCCATCGCTTGCCTGTTGGGTAAGTTTATATCCGTTTTCAAAGTTTTCTTCGTAAGGTAAAACCGGCAGTATTCTCCCCCGGGCAACTCCATGCAATCCTTGGTAGGAAGCTCGTATTGCTCCCGCAGAAAGCTTTGCCTGCGGGGAGGCAATCAAATTACCTGGTCCCTTGGTTGAAAGGTTTCCATCTAATTCCGCCTTAACTTTAGCAGTAGGTGGAATCCACTTTTCCCAAGACAACCCATCGCCTAGTTGTTTGATCCGGTAACCTGCCGAATCCAAGGCAAAAACCCGAAAATTCATTTCTTTGCCCGCGGGCAAAGCGAACTCAGAGGGTACAATTTGCAAAGAAGCAATTTTGTCAGAACTGGGGCTTTCATCTACTTCTTTTTTCCTAAAAGGTTTTGCTTTTATATCCTGTCCAAAACAATAAAGTTTCTTTTTAGATTGGATAAGAATTCTCCCATGAGCAACTGATGGTGGGGCCAAGCACGCACTCCCTAGATCAAGTTGGCTAAGGAGTTTAGCTTCAGAACCAAGGTCCTTCACCACCGAAACCTGACCGTCGAACATAGGTACATATAATTTACCGTCTGCCCATACAGGGGCTGCATGGATCTGATCAGGCGAAAGTTTTAGAGTCCAGTTGGTTTCACCACTCCGTGCATTATTACAAAATAATTCGCCCTTTTTAACGGTGGTATAGACACGGTCTTTGTAAATAACCGGTGAACTGGTAAAAGATTCAAGTTCGTCGTTTCGCCAAGCTTCGTTTTGCCTGTCAAGTTCCAGAATGGATTCTCCGAGTACAGGCACCTTGAATGGTTTTCGAATACCCACCATCCTGCCAATACGAGAACTATCGATATTTTCCTTGCCGTGCACAGCAATGACTAAATCTTCATGCACAACTACACCTGCATTCACTCCACCGTGAGACATTTTAAAACGCCAAAGCGGTTGTCCGGTTCGGGCATCCACACAGACCACATGACCGCAGCCAGTACCACTGTAAAAAACCCTTCTGCCATCTTCTAAGTTTTCAAAAACCAATGGGGCAAAAGAACTGTCTTTGGGCGTGGTACCAGGAGTGGAAGTCCAAACAAGATCCCCGTTTTCTTTATCGAATGCATAAAACCTGTCCCTCGCTGGTCCATTAGTTCCCCAGTTTGCAGTAATGGCGTGTAAAATGACTAATCCTTCGTCAACACAAGGACCACCTGTTCGGCCGTTTGGAAAAGTGAGTCGGGAGAACTCCTCCATTAAGGAGCGCTCCCACAACAAAGAACCATCGGTTGCATAGGCAAGAAGTTCACCTGCACTTGTTTGGAAATAAACATTTCCAGATTGGGGATCAACACAGGCTGATCCTACCCCATATCGATCATAAACAATATCACTTATAAAATCTTGCCGCCGCTGGTCCCAAATCAATTCACCACTTTTCAAATCTAAACAAGTTAGGCTTTCCTCCACCTGTTCTCCGCTTCCATAATATCCAAATTGGTAAACTTTCCCTCCTGCCACTACCGGAACTCCCCCACCCTGTATTTCATGTGTCCAAAGAAGTGTACCAGCTAATTCATCAGGTAATCCTTTTTCGGTAGAAACTCCCATGCCCTTATCACCACGGGCAAACAGCCAGTCGGACGATTTATTTTCCAAACGAAGCGTACTCGTTGCCTTAATGGTGGTTTGCTGTGGAGAGCCAAGGCGTATGCATGAGCTTACCGAGAGCAACAAAACAATAGCTAAGAAAAAATGCAGTTGGGATTTCATGAATCAGTATTTTAAAAAAAATAAGAATTAAACAGATTTGAAATTGGTAACCTTAGGAACTTTTAAGTCAAACCTGCTTGGGCTAAGGTCAGTAAATTTTCTAGCAACACTTTCAATTAGAAATTTATCAACTAGTCACTTCCCCATTGATAAGCATACCCAACTTCCAGAACTCGACCTACAATGCATGCGGCCATTGACATAACTTAGAGGAGTCCAGTTGTTTTTACCCCCAAGAACATGAAAACGAACAAGTTCATTAAAGCCATTTGAAGAAGCCTTGACTAAGGCAAGCTCACCTCGATCACTCAGCACAGCCAAGGTCTTATCAATCAGTATAACTGTACCCACACCAAAACCGCGCTCTTCCCAAATTTTCCTCCCATCACTAAGTTCCAAACAAAAGAGAGTGGCACGTTTTGCATTGGCACCTGTCTGACCATGAATGCCATAAGCATACCCATTTAGATGAATCAAGCTGGCCATTTGACAAGCAACCCCGTCAGATTCCCAAAGTACCTTGGGCTGAGAACTTTTAAGATCTAACAAAGCAGCACCCTTTCCATATCCACTGGCAACCAAGACTTGATCACCAAGATCCATTGGTTGGGCAGCATTGACCTCGTACCTGGTTTTATGCTGGTAGGAAACTTTTTCTTCCCCCGTTTGCAGATCGTGCAAAGATAAACCATATTGATTGAACACTACAATTTCAGAAGGATTACTAGCACGAAGGTAGGGGCTGGCATAACCCGCTTCCGCGGTTCCGCCTCTCCAAACTTCCTTTCCGGTTGTTATGTTCAAGGCTACCAAAGATCCATCGGATGACCCAGTTTGAACAATGACTTTATTTTCCACGACTAGGGGTGATCCAGAATATCCCCAAGTAGGACAATTTCCATCAAGTTCATCCACTAGATGCCTTTGCCAAATTACTTTTCCCGTGTTGGCATCCAAACAAAACAACGGACCCTCGTGCCCTTGCAAATAAACCTTATTCTTAAAAATCGTTGGAGTGGATCGAGTACCTCCCTGGAAATATTTGTCTCCGAGTCCAGATTCATATGTATGAGTCCACAAAACTTTACCGTTTTGGGAATTCACGCAATAAAGTGTATTTCGGTTATCTTTGTAACCCTGGGTGTAAGCAAGCCCGTTTGCTTCCACTACAGATGAATAGCCCAGCCCGACTTCAAGCTTCCACAAAACCTGAGGCTCTTCGTTACCCCAATCCAATCGCAAAGTTTTTTCTTGAGATTGATGGTTTCGATCAGGGCCGCCATAAGTTGGCCAATCCGAACCTTGAGTAGATTTAAGAATGAAGAAAAGTATGGTTGAGACGAAAAACAACTTCATGTGTCAATTCATTGACTTGGACTACATTAAAGTCAATCTTGCCTAACCTTTTAAAGGCAAAAGCTTTTCGGAGAGAAAATTACTAATTGAAACTTAGATAGGTCCGATTACTGATTGATCACCAAGTAAAAGAGATAATTCCAGATCGTCAGAATAATAACTGCTGGTATTTGCAAGTAAAGAATCCGGTCCATACTTCTTGGCACTTAATGAAACAACTATGTAATCGGCGTTAGCCGGTATTTCGAATTCAGAACTTAATTCATTCCATGTACTGGGGTCTCGGTCGGAAGGTAAGTTTTTTTCAACTCTCGCCAGAGACTGTTCGCTAAGATTTCCT
>NZ_CAXLML010000067.1:0-3722 GCF_964187505.1 Candidatus Chordibacter forsetii | reverse complement strand
GTTCCATCGGTTCGGTTCGAGTTAAGCTTTACCGTAACACCTCAGAGGGAAGGCACTTTTATTGTACCTGCCTTACAGCTTAATATAGAGGGCAAACCCTACCAAGCTCCTGCTGCCAAGCTTTCTGTGGTTCCCCCAACCCAAGCGGATAAAATTCGTCAGGCCGAGCGTCGCAATCAGGAGAATAACCTAAAGCAGGCTGCTTTTCTTGAATTTAAATGCCCCCGACCTTTCCTGTTTAAAGGAGAAACAGTAGAGGCAACTGTTAGTCTCTTTTTGTGGGATAAATTACCGGTTACGCGAATTGATCAAGTCCCATTAAAAATTGGAGACGAAATTTCTATAACTGAATTGGGCCAACCAAACGAAGAACGCGGAGTTCGTAGGTTTAAGAAAAGCTATTCCGTATATTCGTGGAAGCTTGGCCTTACAGGATCCCTACCCGGAAAGCATAATATATCTTTTAGCTCATCCATTCGTGTTCGTGTTCGCAACAATAGAAACTCCCGCCTGTCTAACCCCTTTTTTAATGATCCATTTTTTGGGTTTGGCAGAGAGGAAAGCCTGGAAATTAAAAGCCAACCTCAACAGCTTGAAATCCGGCCCCTGCCTTCCCTACTTCGACCTACAGGCTTTCAAGGTGCAATCGGTAAATTATCAATAAATTCATCTCTCGATACCAATCGGGTCTCGGTCGGCGACCCCATAAAACTTACCTTGACACTAAGTGGTAGCGGGAATTTTGCAGCTATGCCGGCACCCAAACTTTCAATAGGAGAAAATTTTAAAGTCGGTCCACCCGCCTTTTCTTTTCAAGGAAACGAGGTAACCATGCAGAAAGGATCTCAAACTTTTGAATTTGTTATCACACCTTTGCAGGCTGGTTTACTTGATATCCCTCCCGTAACCTTTTCCTTTTTTGACCCATCGGAAGAAAAATATTTTTCAATAGGGTCTGAATCTCATTCTATTCGTGTAGACCCTGGCGAAATATGGACGGACCCAAATCAGAACAACCTCTCTACCCAAAACTCAGTTCCCGCTGTTTCCCGGCAAGATTTGTTCCAAACCGAATCAGAACCGGGTCAGTGGGTAGAAATCTTAACTACTCCCAAGCCATTTAAATCTTCTATTTTCTGGATTACTCAATTCGGGTGCACAATTGCTGCTGCAAGTATTATGATCTTTCGCATTCGAAGAAGAAATCCAAAACTGGAACTACGTAAGCAGAAAGAAAAACTTCTCGATGGAAAAATCCGTGAAGCTTTAAAACACAAAGATACTTCTGGTTTCCACCAGGCCCTTAGAAGGAAAATCCGCTTGCGGGTAGGAATTGCCTGTGATCAGACAAATACCTCTGCTCTATCGAGTTCGGAGATCATCAAACTTCTAAAACGGAAACAATTTTCTGAAAATGTTGTCGCTGATATCCTCGATCTTCTACAAGTGTGCGATGATTTGGAATATGCCCAAAATCCTAATAATGTCACCACTCTTGAACTTGTATTTAAGAAAGCATCTGCAACTTTGAAAAATATAAAATGAGTAGAATTTACCTGAAACTGTATTTTTTTATTTCTGCAATCTATTTTGTTTTGCTACCAAGTTTAGGGGCTTCAAATAATAAATTATTTTATGATGCAGTACGTGCTGAAGCCTCAGGAGACTTGGTTAAAGCAGTTGATATTTACTGTAAAATTGCCGAATCTGAGCACTCAGCCAACCTTCATGCGAACCTGGCAAACCTCTATTTCAAATTAGAAGATTATGCCCGTGCTATTCTTCACTTGCGTAAAGCAATTTGGCTTGATCCTGAAAATCGCGAGCATTCAACCAACCTAGCATTTGCCATGAAAATGGGTGGGGTTGAAGATCAAACCGAACTAGATTTTGCACCGGCTTTTTCAGTTTATTACCAAACTCATTGGTTAATCGCATTTAACCTTCTATTCTGGACAGGAATTTTTGTGGCTTCATCGTTTCTCCAGCCTTCTTTTCGAACTGCTAAAGTCTATGTGCTTGGAGCTTTTTGGATCGCTGGGCTCTTTTTTTCAGGATGGGGATGGTATCAGTCAAATTTAAGTTCCTTGAATCTAAATAGGGAAGTTATCGCAATAAATGCGACAAATCAGGAAAATGAGTTAAAAGAAAACTTGGCCCTGAGAGTTTTTGCCGGTAGTGGCAGTGAGGCAAATACAGAAGTTCCTTTAGGTTCGAGTTTATTTTTGGATTTGGATGGCAATAACCTTCCTCGTTTTCATACAAGTCCGACTGGTGATAAATGGTTTTTAGCACGAAGTGCTTCAGGAACAAACAAGGGTTGGGTTAGAGAGGAAGAAATTGAATCCATCCTTGAGCTCTCCATTAAGTAAAAATCGCAACTAAACCTTGTGAAGAGGTATTCAAATTAATTTGTCAGGATCGATTCGTTCCAAGGCAAAATATTCTCCACGGAACTTTTCTTCGACTACCTTGCGTACTGTTGGTGGTAGAGACCCTATTCTTTCCTTAATTTTGTCTGGGTCGGTTGATTGTCGGGGGGGCTCTCCTTCAATATTCTGCGTATCAGCATTAGGAAGATCTGTATCTGCTAATTCCTTTTGCACAAATTCGTCCACTTGAACAGATTCGCTTACCGAAGCATTTTCGATTGTTTCGGCAGGCTTAACTGGTTTTTTATCCAATCCGAGAATTTCACTTGGTTCCCCGCTAACCAAAACTTTATGATCCGAAGGTCTAATGCTTTTTACTGGATCATTTTTTGTAAGATCCAACACGGTGTCTTTTATCGGTTCAGGTTTGGCCTTTAAATTCGTTTTTTTTTTCGCTTCTTGAGGAACCAATTTCGATATTTTACGAATTACCTGATCGATCGAGCGAGTACGACCCGCTTCTATGGCACGAAAAAGAGTAACTTCAAAATTAGCTTTTTCAGAAAGACCTGAACGTACTAGAGATTCTCCATCTCTTAAAGCATCCAAGATCCTCGATACTTGTTCGGGAGATAAAGCTTCGCAGTCTGATTCCCTTAAAGATTCGACTAAGCTCGAGCGAAATCTTTCGGAGAGATCTAATAAAGCTCTGTAAAAATCCAATCCATTCTCTGAAAATTTATCGGTTATAGTTAAAATGGTATCGTAATTAGCCGTAAGTACTGACTCGCTTAATTGATTGATCATTTCAGATGATGCTAATCCGTAGACCTCCAAAACATCTGATTGGGATATCGATTTCCCGCAAAATGAAATCATCTGATCTAAAATGCTCTGAGCATCCCGCATTCCTCCCATCGCCATACGGGATATAGCATCTAAAGCATTTTCGTCTGCATCAATCTGTTCATGCTCACAAATTTCTTTGAGTTTACCTGTTATTAGTGGAGCAGGAATAGATCGAAATTCAAACCGTTGGCAACGAGATACAATTGTCGGCAACACCTTTTGTGATTCAGTAGTTGCAAATACAAATTTAACATGGGGTGGAGGTTCTTCCAATGTTTTTAATAAGGCGTTAAAAGCCTGCTGACTTAGCATATGTACCTCATCAATTACATATATTTTAAATCTGCATTGAGACGGTGCGTATTGGCACTCGTCCCGCAAGTCCCTGACCTGCTCAACCGAATTATTTGAAGCCCCATCAATTTCGATTACATCTAAGCACCGGCCCTCCATAATAGACTTACCTATCTCTGAATCTTCTGGTACTTCAAGGGTTGGACC
>NZ_CAXLML010000066.1:0-11662 GCF_964187505.1 Candidatus Chordibacter forsetii | reverse complement strand
GGAACTTGCATGTTTACTCCCTGGTCCATAAAGGGCAGGGCAGTCAGAAAAGAATTAAAATTCTTTGGAGACGCTTAAACCAATAACGCGTGGAGAGCCCACAACGCCAGGGGCACCAGTGAGGCTTGTTACGAGCGAAGAATAATACTCCTCGTCAGATAAATTTGTGCCAAAGACACTCACCTCCCAGTCCCTTGCTGAATAAGAAATAGAAGCATTCCATAAGGTGTAGGAGTCGTTGATTGTGTCCGTAGCCGTCTGGTCGAGGTAATGAATCTTGCCGACATGCGTTAAGCCAGCAGTCCAAGATAAGGCATCTGAGAATTGATTAGTGACAGAAAGATTTAGTGTTTGTTCAGGAGCCGAGGGCGCATGTTTACCAGAAAAGTCGTGGAACTCTAAAATCGGTTGTCCTAAGTTATCGTAACCTGAAATTGAGGAACCGGTGTGTTTTTTGATTTTACCATCCGTGATCCCGTATGCACCTTTTAAAAGCCAATTATCGCCAGTATGCGTGAAGAATTCCAACTCGAGCCCTTTAACTTCAACCTTGTCTGCGTTGTCCACGAAGTAGTCAAACGAGCCAGATGGTTTTTCAAACTGGAAATCATCAATTTTATTCCAAAAGACCGCAATACTTGCACCCAGCCTATCATTTTTTTGAAAGAGATTTATCATCAGTTCATTCGCCCAAATTCTTTCCTCAGTAAATGCGATTGGAAAGATAGAGTTACCGTTTATTTCATCCACATAGGCACTGAATCCGCCAGGTTTTTGGGAAAGGGAACTCGTTAGGGAAACCAATGTCTGTTCGTTTAATTGTTTAGAGATTTTTCCAAATGGGGTAACCCAATCATAAGAATGTTCCATGCTCGTCTGATCAACAGGTGGTGAAAATGGAGGGAGGAAAAAATGATACTCATTGGACTTTCCTCTACGAATTTGCTTTTTCTCATGATCGTACCTAAGACCAAGCTCATAACTTGTACTCTCGCCAATGGAATTTGAGATTTTGGCGTGGAGGGCAAATTTATCGTTATCAAAGGAATAAGATGTCTTGGAATTGTAGCTTTGGTAACCAGCGAGATTCGATTCGTTTCCATCGCTTGGCAAAGGTACGAGTCGAGTAGAATCACCCGTAACATCCTCGTTACCAATGCTCAGTCCGATTGACCATGAAAACTCACCAACTTGTCCGTTGGATAATTGTATTTCTTCCCAAATGGTTTCTCTCTCTTCGATTATCTGCGAGGTAGAGCTTAAGTCTGGTCTTAACAAGGACAGACCGGCTAAACCACTGTCCACAAAGTAGAGGTCAATGATAGAAGGATTCAGTTCCCAGGAATTACGAGAAGTTGTAGATTGAATATTACCCCAATCAGAGTCCGTTTTTACAGTCAAATATTGAGAATTCATGGAGATCTTGCCCATCTCTCCGATACCGGAATTTCGGCTGTAAAAGCTGCTGTATTTGGGATTGCCGGACGAAAGTCGGGGGACAAGGGGCTGTGCCCCAAGCTGAAACTCCTCCCAGCTCCCGCCGATGCCGATTTCAATTCCATCCTCGGTGGTAAATTCAAACCCCAAGCGACCATTCCAACTTTCAGATGTTGCATCATTTCCAGCAGGATTAAGGTTGTCTGCGTATCCGTCGCTCTCGCTACGGTTGAGCCCAAAATAATAGGAAGAGTGATCCCCAGTTGGACCATCAGCAAGTACTCGATAGCTCTGGGTATTTAAACTGCCGTAGGATGCGTAGAGTTTAGAGCGGTGGATGTCTCCAGCTTTTCGAGAGGAGACATTAATCACGCCACCGGGGGAATTTTTCCCAAATTGATGCCCATGATAGCCCTTGAAGACTTCAATACTTTCCACTTCAAAGAGGGTATTTGAATAAGTGGCTGTGCTACCTTGTGGAATTCCATCGACATATAGTCCAACAGCTGGGTCACCAAACAACTGAGAGTTACCGATACCCCTTAACGAGATGACATCTCCGTAGGATTGGATTCCGTATGAGTTGATGTAGAGACTTGGGGAAAGGGCAGATAGACTAGAGATTGAGGAAATCTTACCAGATTCAATGCTAGAACCCCTTAGCACGGTGGCTTTGGAAAGGTCTAAGTCTTTGTACTTGAGCCCGTCTACCCGTAAACCCTTAAGCGTTTCAGGACTTTGTCCAAATACGAGGTGAGTAACAACAAAGACATGGGCGACGGAAATAAGTAAAAATTTATGAGCTAATTTGTTCATTTGGCTGAAATTTTAATGGCAATAAGTCTTAATGGATTCAACGAAAATAGACCCCTGAGAGAGACTTTTTTTGCATGAGATACATCAAAATTTTAAAGAAGTAATAATTTCTTCTGCAATGTTTAAGGATGCGGTGGCCGCTGGGGAGGGGGCATTGCAAATATTTACAATCCGGTCGTTATTTTGAATAAGGAAATCATCTACCAGGGCACCAGATAGGCTTACTGCTTGGGCTCGTATGCCAGCAGGAGCGGAGGCAAGGTGCCTGGCCTGAATTTCCGGAACCAATTTTTGTAGGGCCTTGACGAATGCCTGCTTGGAAAAAGAACGCCACATTTCTCCCCAGCCCATTTTCCAGTGCTTCATCGCCATAACCTGAAAACCTGGATAAGTTAAAGACTCAAATAAATCTCTTGGGCTGATATCCCATTTTTCATAAGCTTCACGACCAAATGCCAGCACCGCATTGGGTCCGCACTCCACTCCGCCCTCAATCATGCGGGTAAAATGTACTCCGAGAAAGGGGAATTTGGGGTCGGGTACGGGGTAGATCAAGTGTTTGCACAACTTCTCTGCATCCTTCGATAAAAAATAATATTCTCCTTTGAAGGGAATGATTTTGGCTCCAGGAGTTTGCCCGCCCAGTTTCGTTAGCCGATCAGAATGAAGCCCCGCACAATTAATTAATCTCTGGCAGCAAATGGAAAGCTCGGTCGTTTGTACAACCAGACCGTCTTTCGAACTTTCAATTTCAAGGACTTCTTCACCAAAATGAATTTGATGCGAAGAACCTTTTGTAAGTAATTCGCCAAGCTTTTGACAAACCTGTTCGTAGTTTACAATGCCACATTCTGGAACATGAATCGCTTCTAAACCTGTGGCGTGCGGCTCGATTTCCCGCAATCGTTCACCTGAAATAATCGAGCAATTCACCCCGTTTGCTTTTCCGCGCTCAAGAATAGCTCCAAGTCGTCCCGTTTCGTCTTTATTTGTGGCAACGATTACTTTTCCACATAGTTCGTAATCAATTCCATGTTCGCCACAAAATTGTTCCATGGCTTTTTTACCTAATCGACAATTTTTAGCTTTTAAGGAACCTGGTTTATAGTAAATCCCTGAGTGTAACACCCCAGAATTTCTTCCTGTTTGGTGAGTTGCTAAGCGGTTTTCTTTTTCAAGAAGAACAATTGAACTTTTGGGAAACTTTTGGCTATACCGGTAAGCAGTCGCTAACCCAACAATCCCTCCACCTATAATGCAAATATCCGCCCTGATCATCATCAGAGCGATAGCAAAAAAAGGGGGTTATGGGCAGAAGAAAAATGCGAAAACTAAAAACTGATATATTAGGACTTTTTCCGCCACTCAGCGATTGCAGTTTTGGCGTCTTTAGAAACGTCCCCCCTGCCACTCTTGGTAATGGTGTTTCCTTTTGAATCAACAATTACAAGTGCGGGGATGCCTCGAACCTCAAATTTCTTCTTCAAATTGTTTGCAGCATCCGAACCGTGTGGGAGTGTGTACCATTTCATCCCGTATTTATCCATGTATTTAAGCTGGTCTTTGGATGAGCGGTCGGAGGATACGAAAACAACCTCAAAATCCTTTTCATTGTTGTTACGGAAATCTACTAAAGTGGGGGTGAAGTGACGGCATGGTGGGCACCATTGAGCGGAAAAG
Organism: Candidatus Chordibacter forsetii; assembly: GCF_964187505.1. Lineage (NCBI taxonomy): Bacteria > Pseudomonadati > Verrucomicrobiota > Opitutia > Opitutales > Candidatus Seribacteraceae > Candidatus Chordibacter > Candidatus Chordibacter forsetii. The sequence continues at coordinate 7,729 of NZ_CAXLML010000066.1, read as the reverse complement.
TAAATCCCCACGATTTTGTCGCCCAATACACTGGAAGATACCTCATTGCCTTTATTATCGAGTAATTTTGAAGGAAATAATGATTCGCCAGATGTAGATTCTTTGTGGTCATCTCCGTGAAGAACTGGGAAAGACCCAAGCAAAAAAGTGAGTCCAAAAATAAAAAAGCTTTTGTATTTCATGCATTCACAATTCAATGAGCTTATTGATTTTCGCAAATAAATTCTTCAACTTCTTACCAGTTACCTCGATGGGAGCAGGCTTTTTTTCTTGAATCGAGATGGTATTTCTTGAACTAATAATTCCTTTGCAAACCTAACCCAGTAAACTTCAAAGCTCATGAGTCTATCATCTCTTAAACTTCACAATGCAATGTGGCCCGGTCTCGTCGGTAAAGGCGATGGTGAGGGCGAAGAACCTCCCATCAGCTTGGAACGTATGCTCGAGCTTACCGCAGGTGCCGATGTAAACGGTCGAAAATTTGACGGCGTTGATTATTTTCTTTTTCATCCCCACACTGACCCCGAGGCGAGTGACGATGATTTAAAGAAGACGGCAGATCTCATCGCAGGGCATGGCTTTGATGTGGGTTCATTGGTTGCTCCAGTGTGGCCCGGAACGGTCGGTGATTCCGCCATGGGTACCGATGAGCAGCAAGAAAAGTTTTTGGACGCCGTAAAATTGGCCTGCCGTATCGCCAAGGTATTTAACGATCATGGAGTGCGCAAAGGTGGGGTAATTCGGATAGACTCTGCAGAATTTGGAGTCGAACAATGGAAGGCCAACCCTGGAGAGGGTACCGCCCGTATTATTGATACATTTAAAAAGTCAGCCGCTATTGCTGCAGATCACGGCGAGCGCTTGGCCGTAGAAGGTGAGATTTGCTGGGCTGGTATGCACAGTTGGAAAGATGTACTCGATCTATTGGAGGGCGTCGGTATGCCTGAGACCCTTGGGTTTCAGGCGGATCTTGCTCATACATACTTATACCTGATGGGATACAATGCTCCCGAGCATGCTCTTCTACATGACGGATATTCTGAGGATGAATTCTACGCAGCTTATGAGAAAATGACTGATAAGCTTCGTCCATGGACCATCGATTTTCATGTTGCTCAAAATGATGGGCAGGTACACGGAGCCGGTTCACATGACAAAACTGGAAAGCATTGCCCAGCAGATGATCCTAACGGCAAGCTCGATATTACCCGTTGTTCCAGTTACTGGCTGAAAGATTTTCAGGATCGTGGTATGAAGCATATTTGCTGGGACGGATGTATGTTTTCTAACGCCACACTGGAAACTCCAAATACTTGGAATACGATTCTTAAAGCAATGGTTGATGTAGTTTCCGCCTAAAAAATAAGGCTATTTTTTTATAAATGGACGGTTCTTTCGGGGACCGTCCATTTTAGTTTTTGCCCTATGTGAATAAAAAAAATCGTTATTTTAACATTTTTTAATCGAATTGGTCGAATTCCTGAGTAATGGTAGTGATGTGAATGGGTGGTGGGACAATCTATGTGGATTCTTTTATCCATCTGTAAAGTGGTAACCTCAAAAAAGGAATTAAAATGGGAATAACATATAGAGAAGCAAAGAGAATTTTGGATAAACAAGATGAAGCCCGGGATGTCATAAACAGCTACCGCGGCATGGAGACCTTGGGCAAACGCCTGCAATTACGCAATAATCGCGAACTAATTCTCAAACTTTTTGAGATTGAAGATGATGTTGCGATTGTAGAAGTATTTAGTCACCTAAAAGCTCTCTATGAAGAGCAGTGGGGAGACGCCGAAGTAACCGCGCCACCCGAATTTCCCGGCGAGTTGAAGGAAGATGCCAAGGACACAAAATCTTCTTCCACAGATGCTTCTAAAAAGAGTAAAGTTGATGCGGTTCAAAGCGTTCCAGTAACTGCTGGAAACTAAAAATCTACAACCAGACTTGATTTTCCCGCCCAAGTTCGGGTAGGTTATAGATTCTTGAACGTCACATCTAGATTTAAGCAAGCAACCACTTTGTCAGGCAGCATTTTGCTGTCTCATCCTTCTTTACAGGACCCTAACTTTAACAAGAGCGTCGTTTTTTTGTCTAATCACTGTGAAGACGAAGGCACTCTTGGGGTCATTCTCAATCGCCCCCTTGGTAAACAACTTTTCCAACTTGATGATCAATTTAAAAACTTCGCTCTTGGTGAAGCGGAGGTCTTCGATGGCGGTCCAGTTGATAAAGAAAAGTTAATTATTGCTGCTTGGGACTGGAAAGATAACGCCCAAACTTTTCGTTTACATTTTGGTATCGATATTTCCAAAGCAGAATCTCTGCGGGAGGAAAACAAAAATATAAAAATTGCCTGTTTCTTAGGTCATTCAGGTTGGTCTCCGGGGCAGTTGGAGAACGAGCTGAAAGTTGATTCATGGCTGGTGTCCTCACTTAATCTTGGCCTTTTTGAGAAGGTGCATACCCATGCAGATTGTTGGAAAGCAGCAATATCCCGAGTCAGTGATGAAATGAAACTTTTGGCCAATGAGCCAGAAAATCCTTCTTTTAACTAAATTCAATTTTTTTCTGCTTTTATCTCCTCTTGTTCATATTTATCCATTTTTTTACAAGTTGGATAAATTCTTTTACATTTGTTGCTCGTAATCGGGTTTGGCATTCGTTTTGCTAACATATTCATGTCGGCTCGCTACCCGGCACACCGTCTAATCCAGACATTTAAACCCTTAAACCTATGAGTAAGCACAAGTTAGAATATATATGGCTCGACGGCTACAAGCCGACCCAAAGCCTACGCGGTAAAACGTTGATCGTTGAAGATTTCAGTGGGAAGCTGGAAGATGTTAAGCAATGGTCTTTTGATGGATCCTCCACGGAACAAGCTGAAGGCGGTTCCTCGGACTGTCTTTTGGAACCTGTCCATTTGATTGAAGACCCTGATCGTTTCGGAGGAAATGGATGGTTAGTTATGTGTGAAGTCCTTAATCCCGACGGAACACCCCACGAATCTAATGGTCGTGCCACTATTGATGATGATGACCAAGATTTTTGGTTTGGTTTCGAGCAGGAATACACTCTTATCGATCTCGAGACTGATCTGCCATTGGGTTTTCCCCAAGGCGGATACCCTGGGCCACAAGGTCCCTATTACACTTCAGTTGGGGCCCGCAATACCAAAGGACGTGAATTAGTCGACGAACATCTGCACCTTTGCCTTGAAGCCGGTTTAAATGTTGAGGGCATCAACGCCGAGGTGATGATGGGGCAATGGGAGTATCAAATATTTGCCAAAGGAGCAAAGAGTGCAGGTGACCAGATTTGGTTGGCTCGCTACCTTTTGGAGCGCACCGCTGAAACTTACGATATCGCAATTGATTTGCACCCTAAACCCATTAAAGGAGATTGGAACGGTTCGGGCATGCATGCTAACTTTTCTAACGAAGCAATGCGTGAAGAAGGTGGTGAAGCCTTATTCAAAAAAATCTGTGAAGAATTCGGAAAGAACATTGACCGTCATGTTTCCGTATACGGAGCAGAAAATAATCAACGACTCACCGGCTTGCACGAAACTCAGTCAATTGACAAATTCAGTTACGGGGTTTCCGATCGTGGGGCTTCCATTCGTATTCCAGTTGGTACAATTCAGGACGGTTGGAAAGGTCGTTTGGAGGATCGTAGACCGGCATCTAACGGTGATCCTTACAGAATTGCTGCGGCCATCATCAAAACAACCAAGGAAGCATTGTCCTAATTGTTTTTCAGGTCTTAATTTTAAAAAAGGCGGTGAAGAAATTCATCGCCTTTTTTATTTTCTTTTTTTCATGACCACTGCAAATTGATCACCATTTTTTTTAAAAAAACGTAAGACAAGGATGAAATGATTGGTTTGCGAATAAACCTTTGTGATCCGCTTACCGTTTTCAATCCACGAAGCTTCCACGCCTTGTGCTTTTTTGCTCATTAATTTCCCATATCTTTCAACAGTTCCTTCAGATCCGTGAACATCTACAAGACTCCACCCTTGGTCCTGCCAATCCTTGACAACCTCAGGTGCAGATGGGGCACAAGCCAATAGTAGGCAAAAAGCAGTACTAGCCAGGATTTTGGTTACTAACTTCGACCGCAGTTGTTTAAATACTTCAGGCATAGATGGGACTACGGGAAAAAAATCGGTCAAATATTTGCATCTTCTAGATGTTTGAGTTTTTTTAAGGTGTGGATGTAAGCGATATGCCAAACTGGCAACTGTGGGTATTCCGAATACTCGCACTATCTTTTTCGTCTCTACTTTGCAAGGTTACCTCGTTTTACCAGGCTTGCTTTTCACCTTTTTGTCTAACCTACAAGCACTCCTGCGGGAGGAGTGTTCAAACAATAACGCAACGAAAGGAATGAAATTATGATCAATTCCATGAGATGGGAATATCAAACTGTACCTGCTACGACGACTTGCCTGTCAAGTTGGCGAAGTCCACCGACCAGAACTTCTGAACTTTTAATAAATACAGAATTTTGTGGTTCAAAAGTGCCATTGTTTTCAAATTTTTTTGTATCGTTGTTAGTTGATCAAAAGAAGGGAAGTTGAAATGAAAATTTGCAGTAAACCAATACGGAAGAAGATTCGTTTAGAAGGTAGGAAGAATTTGGACAATGAGAGTGAAGACTGGAGGCGAAGACCGCGGGTAATCTTGGTCAATCCACGGCATCCTCCCTCGCGAATTTAATTTGATTTCTTCTTCGGTCAACTAGTCGCCCTGACTAGCAAGATAAACAAAAGGCACGCTTAGTTGAATGTCCCTTTAAATTCCGCCGAATTTTATACCTCATTAACTCCCTTGAATTTCTAAGTTCATGGGAGTTTTTTTATTGGTGAGTTATTTGAACACGTTCACATTTATGATACCCCTAAAAGGTATCTGTAACTTGCCAAGTATTCTTATTCTTGCATCATTCAAAAATGCTTCCCTTTATTCTTCTTTCCAGTTCGCTGATTTTTCTTTTTGCCTATCGATTATACGGGAAGTTCCTTAGCAATAGGTGCGGGTTGGATGATTCTCGGGAAACTCCAGCTAAGTCACAAGAAGACGGAGTTGATTATTCTCCTACCCGGGCATCCGTTCTTTTCGGGCACCATTTTTCATCCATTGCGGGGGCGGGCCCTATTGTTGGTCCTATTCTTGCCGCCACTTATTTCGGGTGGGGACCTACCTGGATATGGATATTAGTGGGGGCGATTTTTGTCGGAGGTGTGCATGATTTTGGCAGTGCTTTCATGTCCCTGAGGAACCAAGGACGTTCCATTGCTGATGTGATGAAAGGATTGGTCGGGGAGCGGGCAGGCAAACTCTTTCTAATCTTTGTCCTTTTTGCCTTGGTCTATGTAATTATCGTATTTCTTGACCTAACCGCCAATACCTTTACCAAGCAACCAGCAGTGGCAACGGCTTCTGGTTGGTTCATCTTAGTGGCCGTGGTCTTTGGACTATTGCTCCGTTCGGGAAGATTCTCGCTGTCTCAACTTGCTTGGATCTTTTTTCCGCTTACCTTTTTGGGGCTGGGTATCGGACATTATTTCCCCATGATATCTCTCTCTAAAGATACATGGATTGGAATTACCTTGGCCTATTGCTTTTGTGCTGCGGTTTTACCTGTAGGGATATTATTGCAACCTCGTGATTTTTTGAGTGCGGGTTTTCTCTACGCAATCTTGGCACTTGGGGCAGTTGGAATGTTAACTGCCGGAGAATCTCTTCAACTCCCTGCCTTTATAGCTTGGGAGTCAGAAAAACTTGGTATGCTGGTGCCATTTCTTTTTATCACGGTTGCATGTGGTGCCTGCAGTGGCTTTCACAGCATTGTGGCTAGTGGTACAACTTCCAAACAAATCCGCCAGGAAAGCGATACTCGTCGGGTTACCTATGGATCAATGTTGCTGGAAGGCGTACTTGCGGTTTTTGCTCTTGCTTGTGTGGCTGTTTTAACGGTCGGGGAAAGGGAGAGTGGGGGAACTCCCGTTGCCATTTTTGCAACCGGTGCATCTAAGTTTTTTGCCGCTTTGGGAATACCTGCCAAAATTGGCGTGGAATTCGCCATGCTTGCAATTAGCACCTTTTTACTAACAACGCTAGATACCTGTACACGCCTGACTCGTTTTTTGATCGAAGAACTTTTTTCCTGGAGAAACCAGGCAAGTCGATACCTTGGAACGGTTGGAGCCCTCCTCCTTCCTGCTCTTTTGGTTTTTCAATCTTTTCCTGGTCCTGATGGTCAGCTCATGCCGGTCTGGAAAGCAATATGGCCCTTATTTGGAGCAACCAATCAATTGCTTGCTGCCTTTGCTTTGCTTACCTTTGTTGTATTCCTGAAGGTTCGAGGAACCGCGTTTGGATTTGCCTTATGGCCAGCGATTTTAATGATTATCATGCCTATGATCGCCTTGGTGTGGATGGCATTTACGAATGGATTGAATTCGTTGATTGGAGGAACCTCGGTGGCTATGATTATTTTAGGGTGCTACCTTACCTTAGTTTCCTGGAAAGCAGTTCGCTCGGATCATTGAGCAAGCAGGGCACTCCTCTTTTTAGATTTATTTAAAGAACAAAGTCCGGAGCTTTTTCTTCCTCTTGTTCCCCGCCCTTAAAGTTTAGGGCAGCTTGTATAGTTGCCTTTAATTTATCGGGAGGACAGGGCTTGTTGAGTATTTTAAAAAGTAAGCCGGACTGTACGGCTTCAGCACCTCCAAATTCAAAGTCGGCATGACCAGTTAGTAAAATACACATGGTTTCAGGGTTACTCTCTTTGATAGTTCTCAAGAGTGTGGCACCATCCATTTTGGGCATGCGCATGTCCGAAACTACAACGGGAAAATGTCCCTGTGCATTTATAATCTCGATTGCCTCATAGGGACCATTTGCGACTGTCACTGCAAAGGTTCTACCAAGATTCAATTTGATCCCACGAAGAATAGATTCTTCATCATCTACAAATAGAATCCTTTCATTCATATATCTTTTGAATCATAGTAGATTTACGAATGCAAGGACTACATTTTGCAAAAAAAATATCCTCTGACGCAAAAAATTAGAAAGTCTGGTTAAGGAATAGAATTTATTATCGATTCTTCATCAGAAGATTGTTATGACTAACTCATGAATGCCCGAGTGGCGGAATGGTAGACGCTGCGGACTTAAAATCCGTTTCACCTAGTGAGTGTGGGTTCAAGTCCCACCTCGGGCACTCTTTTGCATTAAGCTGCAAAAGCTTGTAAGGTCAGTAAATATCTGTGCTTTAACCATTATTTTTCTTAGTTAATGCACATAGCTACAAAACAGGTTTTGTTGCCTTGTTGTAAGAATGGGCACCTATTAGTAAAAAAGAGATGGTTGCCAATGTTATATCTAAGGGTTCTTCCTTGGGACTTTCAGTTCCTAAAAAAAAACGATAGGAAAATGTGGCAGAGAACAATGTTATCCACACCATCCAAAGTTGAATTTTAATTGGATTCATACACCACGCAAACCTGATTGGTGCTGCATAGCAAACGCGAAAGTCGAGAGTATGGTAATATTCTGTAGCTTTGCTTGCACCCTAATTCTTGTCTTCATGGAATTCGATGTGTAAAAGAATATGCATGTGTTTTCGGGCTCTTCATTTTGGACTTATTATTATGGCAAGCGTTATGGGTATGATTTGCCTTGCTGAGGAATCATTGATTCCGGAAGACCCC